>JBDNGI010000069.1:0-3220 GCA_041689345.1 Halanaerobiales bacterium | reverse complement strand
TCCGCCAGTTTATCCAGGTTTGGGGTCACATCAAGTTTTTGCCCATAAGCACCAACTGTATCCCAACGCTGTTGATCACTAAAAAAGAAAACAATATTCGGTCTTGTCATTTTCAAAATCTTCCTCCCATTTATTATTATGATTATTTTTTAACCATAAATAATTTTTAGTATATTTACATTATATTATCCCGATACCCTCTAGGCAATAGATTATTGGCATTTTTATATACTATATTAGATTTACTCTAAAATACAATATTTGATAAAAGATCCTAGGTATCTTAATCTCCAGGTCTCCATTTTGATATGTTTTGAATACCGACACTCTATCGCCCGTTTAAAAATCAGATATATTTTACTATATTGGCTTCCTCTAAGATAACTGGTTTAATAATTGCTTGTTTAGATGTCATCAGGGTAGTTATTCCTGGTCCATGGCCCATTTTATTAGTTTTCATATTTATTTCACATCCTCGTTTTTTTTACAATTCTTTCCCTAGATTATCTTTAAGGACTTTACCATCAGCACTTACCATGTCATACCAATCCCAGGCGTATTCCAACAGCCAGTCAACGGCAATTTTGGCCTGATAAATTTATAATTCTTCATTCATCTTGTCACTAAAATACTGTTCAGATTTTTCCCGATGATTGTCATCTTGATCTGGAACATTTGGTTGGTCTATTACCTTAGCCTCTTTATTTAGATATATAGGAGTCGGTTCTTCAAAAAGAAGCCAACGATAAATCTGCTTCTTGTACTGAGCTACTTTATCCTGATAGTCAGTATTGTTATATAGATTTTCTATCTCATAAGGGTCTTTCTCCAGATCAAAAAATTGAGATGATTCTTCGTTCTTGTTCAATAATAACTTATATTTTTTACTTCTAACCATATATTCCTGTTGCCCAATACTCTCTGCATATAGATAATTACGGGTAGCTGATTGATAAGCCAGATCAATACCAGTCATGTTTTCATCTATTTCTAGACCTACCTGTTGAAGAATAGTGGGCGCTAAGTCGATGTTGTTAACAAGTCTTTCATCTATACTCTGTCGCTTACCTTGATTAGGGCCAGGAGCAATACCAGACTCTAGATTGGCAGCAGGGTATTTAATAATAAGCGGTACTTTCATTAAAGGCTCATACATATGGTTTTGTTTTAAAAGCATATGGTGATAGCCCATATAATCCCCGTGGTCACTGGTAAAGATAATCATTGTGTTATCGTATATACCCTTTTCCTTAAGTATATCAATCATCCGACCGATATGATAATCAATCTGTGATATACAGGCATAATAGTATGCGGTAGCCCGTTTTAGCTGTTCTTCAGTTAGATCCTCATGTTTAAAAAAACCAGGATGATAGTCAGTATCCTGACTTAAAGCCTCTTCAGTCCAACCTGGCAAAATGGATATTTCTTCAGGATCATACATCTCACTCCAGGGTGCTGGTGGATCAAAGGGGTGGTGTGGATTAATAAATCCTGCCATTAACAGGTTATTACCATCATCCCATTTTTCCAGCTCTGCTAAAGCTTTTTCAGCAATCCAGGTAGTTTTATGGTCTTCTTCAGCCAAATTTGATTCCATGGCCCCTACTGATTCCCAATACTCCTCTGGGGCATCATTTCTAAAATCACTGACCTGATCAAGCAAATCATTATAGTCAACTAAGCCTTTTTTTCTTAAATAACGATGATAATCATCATCATGACGACCATGACCATTCTGTTCAGCCAATTCCATCTCATCAAAGCCGATGTCCAGATAGGTTGGAGTAAAATGCATCTTACCAACGGCTTTGGTACGATAACCAGCCTCCCTTAACATCCCTGGAAAAGTATTAAATGCCTCTGGGAAATTAGACTGATTTGTCCAACCCATATGTTGATGGGGATAAAGCCCAGTAAAAAAAGAATAGCGTGATGGAGTACAGACTGGTAAGGTACAATAGCTATTTTGATATGTAACTCCATCCTCAGCCAATCTGTCTAAATTAGGGGTCTTAACCTGATCATTACCATATGCCCCCAAACAATCATACCTATGTTCATCATTATGGATAATCAATATATTCGGTCTTGCTTGCATAATTATTTTAACCCCCTTCTCTCAAATAAATTATCATTTATTTCATCTAGTCTTTTAATCAAAGATTGATGTAATTTTTATTTTATCTGTTGATATTCTAAATTATCTATTAAATTTTGTAATTAATAAGGATCTTCTTGCAGATTATATAACTGTGTCGGCCCTTCTTCCAGAAAATATGAATAAGACCAACGATCAGTTATAATACTCCTGAAGGTCTGTTCTGGTCTGGGTTCGAAGAAACTATGTTCAAATTGCAATATAATGTTATTCTTCTTTAGCTTACCTTCATTTTCCTTTTTATTTGCAATAGTATTGTTCAATTTGAAACTTCTACCTTGTCAGATATAGTAATCCAAGCATATCTAATTCAGGAGAATCCTCTGGAACATTAGGCCTTAGCTTTAAATTATTAATCCCGAAATGCCTCTGCTGGCCCAAAGGGAGCTAATCCTACCATTATATATGGGTTTATGCAAAGATCACCTGTTTTATTAGCAAACTTCCAGATACGTCTACTTAATAGATGTACTATTTCTTTATGATAGATCTCTTTGTTCCAGTCTATATCTCCACACCCGAGACCTAGATGCCACTTGCCAACAACACCTGTCACATATCCAGCCTCCTGAAGCATACTCGGTAAAGTTGGAGAGTCAGGCTCAATAATAAGAGGTGCATCACCAGCTAGGATATGAGCATCTACTCTCCATGGATAAGTCCCAGTAAGTATACTGTAGCGAGATGGTGTACAAGTAGCGGCTGTAGCATAGGCATCTGTGAACATAAGACCTTGTTCAGCAAGTCGATCAATATTAGGCGTAGAAATATCCTTGGCACCATAACACCCAATATCCCCATACCCTAGATCATCTGCATACAATATAATTATATTTGGATTCCTATCTATATCTGTCATTTTATAGCCTCCATATATATTTTTTTACCCTAATTCATACTAAATCATAATTTGTAAATTGATAATATTAAAATTCCATTATATTATTATAACTAAGAACTAAAATTTGGGTAATTGAAAATTATCCTCTGTATCAATTATCCACTGTTTTAGTCTATCATTTAGTCTTTTCCTTTCTTTCCGATAAAGACTATTATGGC
>JBDNGI010000068.1:0-5576 GCA_041689345.1 Halanaerobiales bacterium | reverse complement strand
TTAGAGAAAATAGATGTTCCATATTTTGGTATTAAAGAAGCTGTTTTTCCATTTAATATGTTTAAGAATGTTGATCCAGTATTAGGGCCGGAGATGAAGGCTACTGGTGAAGTAATGGGAATTGCCGATTCCTTTTCCATCGCTTTCTTTAAAGCCCAAGAAGCCTCTGGTGTTAGACTGCCGCTTGAAGGCAAAGTGCTCATTACTGTTGCTGATAAAGACAAACCCTTAATTGTAGAATCAGCAAAAAAGCTGGTTGATTTAGGCTTTGATATATTGGCTACTGAAGGAACATATAAATTTCTTAAAGAACAGGGTATAGAAAGTTCTAAGATTAATAAAATTAATAAAGGTAGGCCAAATATTGTAGATGCTATTAAAAATGGAGATATACAATTAATTATAAATACTCCAATAGGCAAACAAAGCAAGGAAGATGATAGTTATATTCGCTCAGGTGCAATTCAATATAAGATACCATATATTACAACAACAACTGCCACTAAAGCCAGTGTGGATGGTATAGCAGCTGCTATTAAGGCTGATTATACTGTTAAAGCTATTCAGGACTTTCATAAAATGCTGAAGTAATAGAGGAATGTATCTTTTCCTGAGTTTCAAGCATTAAATGATCTGGGGGAAGAGATTAGTAGTAATCAGTTTTTTAGTAGATATACTATTTTATATTTTTACCCAAAAGCCTTTACGCCGGGATGTACAAAGGAATGTAATGCCTTTTCTGATAATATTGATGAGTTTATATCATTTAAAATGGAAGACTTAAAAGAAAATTTTACTGATAATGAGCAAGATTTTAATAAAATGGAATTACCAACTACTTAAGTGAAAAACATCGAAATATTGAGAATAGCCCTCGTGATAGGATTGATTTGGATAATATTTTAAATTGGAATGGTTAGTATTAATTTATGGGTATTTTTTGCATTTATTAAAATAATAAAGTATAATTAATTTTAATAAAAGATATAGGAAGGATTTTCATATAATGATCAGAGGGTTGGGTATAGATTTAGTAGATATAGAACGTATAGAGAACATTATTAATAAATGGGGTCATCATTTTTTAGAGAAAGTGTATACTACTAGAGAAATAGAATATTGTCAGAGTAAATCGGCTAGTTATCAACATTTTGCTGTTCGTTTTGCAGCTAAAGAAGCAGTAGTCAAGATGTTGGGTAAGACAGAGGGGATTTCCTGGCAAGATATTGAAGTAATCAAAGCCGATAATGGACGTCCGGGATTGTTACTTTTTAGTCAAGCGCGGATTATTGCAGAAAAAAAAGGAATATATAATATACATATAACATTATCACACGAAAAGAAGATGGCAGTGGCACAAGTAATAGGGGAAGGTGATTAGATGATTGTATTAAAACCTGAAGAGATGAGGAAAGTTGATAAAAGGGCAATTGAAGCTGGTTTTCCTGATATATTACTAATGGAGACTGCTGGTCGTGGTGTAGCAGAAAAAGCTAGACTTGTTTTACATGGTGAAAATCATGATCATCACCAAGAGATAAATGATCAAAACTTTAAACAGACAGGTAATCCAGGAAGAGGCAAGGTGCTGGTAATAGCTGGAAAGGGTAACAATGGTGGAGACGGTTTAGTGGCAGCACGTTATCTTGACATCTGGGGTTATAATGTCAAAATTTTGATGTTATCAGAGGAAGATAATTTGACGGGGAGCCCTTTAGTAAATTATAGATTATCCAAAGTAAGGAATATTGATATATATACTGTAACTGCAAGTGAAGAAGGATATTTAGAAGATGCAGAGAATTTAATATTTAAAGCTGATTTAGTAATTGATGCTATCTTAGGTACTGGTATTAAAGGTGATGTTAGAGAACCGTATTCATCGTTGATAGATTTGATTAATCAATTTGCCAGTTCCGTTATTGCTGTTGATATACCATCAGGAATAGATGGGGAAAATGGTGATATATTGGGTAATGCTGTTATCGCTGATTATACTATGACAATGGCTTATCCTAAGATTGGTTTAGTGGTTTATCCAGGCAGGGAACATTGTGGAGAAATTGAGGTTATCGATCTAGGAGTTCCTATAGAATTTGCTTTAGAACAGGAACCACAGCACTTTGTTCTTGATTATGAAGAGGCTTCTTCTTTACTACCACAGAGGCCTGTTAACTCTCATAAAGGTACTTTTGGTAAGGTTGGTGTAATAGGTGGTTCTAGTGGTATGGCAGGTGCTCCTGCCCTTACAGGTCTAGCTGCCCTAAAAATAGGGTCTGGTTTAGTAAGGGTAGCAGTACCAGAAAATGTTCAAGGGACAGTAGCGGGATATTCGCCGGAAATCATTACAGTAGGATTAAAAGGTATGGAAAGCTTACTGAAGGTAGAAGATTTGAATATAATAGAAAAGTTAATGGAACAATCATCAGTGATAGCCCTTGGACCTGGTCTGGGGGTTTCTGATCGTACAACAAAAGTAGTATCTAAAATATTGCAGGAGTTCCAGAGTCCGGTAGTATTGGATGCTGATGGGATAAATTCTCTCAGGGATTTAGATTTATTAAGTGAAAGAAGGGGTTCTTTGGTGATGACACCTCATCCTGGAGAAATGGCACGCCTTCTGGATAAAGATATAGAAGAAATACAGTCTAGACGGATTGATTTCTCTCGGGAATTTGCAAGTAAGTATAATGTTTATCTAATACTTAAGGGTGCCGCTACTGTAATTGCTCTCCCAGATGGCAATATATATATTAACCCATCTGGTAATCAAGGGATGGCAACTGCAGGTAGTGGTGATGTTCTAACTGGGTTAATTACTGGACTGTTAGCACAAGGAATGAATATTGAGGAGGCAGCTATACTAGGGCCTTACCTCCATGGAATGGCTGGAGATTTGGCCACAGATCAGATAAGCTCTTATAGTATGATTGCTGGAGATATTATCTCTTATATTCCTGAAACCATAAAATATTTACTATAGTTAATTTATTGATATTTCCAGAAAGATGATATGGATTTGGTTAAATCCGGTTGGGAAGCAGGAGATTTAGAGGTTTGTATACAGAACTAAGGAGAAAGGATTGATTTATTATGAGTGAACTTACTCGGCCGGTATGGGTTGAGATAGATTTAAATAATTTGAAGTATAATCTTGGACAGTTAAGGAATAAGCTCTCTTCGGGGACATTAATCATGGCTGTTGTTAAGGCAGATGCTTATGGGCATGGAGTTTTACCGATATCACAGGCACTTGTAGAAGAAGGTGTTGACCGCCTAGGTGTTGCTCTTCCAGAAGAAGGTGTAGAATTAAGGAAAGCTGGAGTAACTTTACCAATTCATATACTCGGTGAGGTGTTAGCAGCGCAATATAAACTTATTATGAAATATGATTTGCTTCCAACTGTTGCCAGGAGGGATTCTTTAGAGAAATATAACATATTGGCAGAAAAACAGGGAATTAAAAAGAAGATTCATATAAAAATCGATACAGGGATGGGTAGAATCGGACTTCTACCTGATCAAGCTATAGGGTTTATTCAGGAAGCAAGTCATTTAAGTAATATAGAAATTGAAGGTTTAATGACTCACTTTGCTACAGCTGATGAAAAAGATAAAGAATATACTTATCAGCAGTGGGAAAGATTTAAATATGTAGTTAGAGAATTAGAAAAATTGGGTATAGGTATCCCCTTGAAACATGCTGGGAATAGTGCGACAATAATAGATCTGGCGGAATTTCAATTAAATATGATTAGACCAGGTATATCTTTATATGGATTACTCCCTTCTGAGGATGTAAGCAGCCTTACTTTGAAACCCATACTAACTTGGAAAGCGCGAGTGGATTTTATAAAAGAAGTTCCTCTAGGAACTAATATTAGTTATGGGGCAACATATGTAACTAAAAACAAGAGTAAAATTGCAACAATCCCTTTGGGTTATGCTGATGGTTATTCCAGACTATTATCCAATAAGGGTTATGTTTTAATAAATGGACAAAGGGCAGCTATTGTTGGAAGGGTTTGCATGGACCAGTTTATGGTTGATGTAACAGATATTTCTAATGTTAAGATAGGTGATGAAGTTGTCTTGATTGGTAAACAAATGAATGAGGAGATAACGGTAACTGAAATTGCCGATTTGCTTGGGACAATTAACTATGAAGTTTTATGTAATATTTCAATAAGAGTACCACGAAAATATTTAAAATAGTAGGGGGTAATTAAATAATGATTGAAAAAGAAATAGTAATCAAAAATAAGACCGGTTTACATGCACGGCCCGCTGCTATATTTGTTGAGACTGCGGATCGGTTTGAGTCTGAAATGGAATTAGTCTTTGATGCAATAACTGTTAATGCTAAAAGTATAATCGGTGTTTTATCTCTAGGCATTGGTAAGGAAGATAAGGCATTAATTAGAATAAACGGTAGAGATGAGCAAGAAGCCCTTGAAAAAATGCTTGAAATGGTAGAAAATAGATTTGGAGAGACAGATGTATAATCTTGTTTGTTGTAACAAGGAGTGATATTATGATATTATCAGGAAAAACCATCAAGAAAAACTTAGGAAAATATATTTTTATTGACCCCTATAATGAAAACCAACTTAATCCTAATAGTTATAATCTGAAATTGCACAATCAATTACTGGTTTATGAAGATTCAGTTCTCGATATGAAAAAGAAGAATAATGTACAAGAAATAAAGATTCCAGACGAGGGCCTGGTATTGCAACCTTCAAAGTTATATCTTGGTAGAACCGTTGAACATACAAGAACAGAAAATTATGTCCCTATGTTAGAAGGGAGGTCTTCAATAGGCCGTCTGGGCCTTTTCGTTCATGTTACAGCTGGATTTGGAGATGTCGGTTTCAATGGTTACTGGACTTTAGAGATATTTTGTGTTCAACCGCTCCGGATTTATTCAGGTGTTGAAATATGCCAAATATATTATCATGCCCTTGAAGGCGATTATGATAATTATAAAAGTACTAAATATCAAAATAATCAGGGTATACAATCCAGTTTGTTATTTAAAGATTTTAAAAGATAAGAATGGCTGGTATAACTTGTCATATAATATTGACAATACTTTATTGACACTATATTGGACATGTTATATACTGTTAAAGAGAGTTGTTATATAAGTCATATTTAAGAGGTGAGAAATATGGCCAAACGTAAAAAGAGGCGTCTTAAAAACATTAGTGAAAAAGAAAAAAAGAAAATTGCTAAGGACATGATTGAAGGGTATAAAAAAATGGCTGATCTCAATCTCGAATTGGCCGAAGAAGGAATGCAGACCCATGATGAGACCGCTTAATATGTCTCGTCTTTTTTGCTTTCTTAATGCTTAGTATATCAACAATATAAATATTGTTAGATATATTCTAGCTATCATATAATTTTCTGTAACTTTATCTAAATAATTGTTTAATTGATGTATAAATGTGCTATATTTAGAAAATATTAATTAGCAGACAACAATATTGCTATAAAATATTAAAAAATTATTGACATTAATCAATACAATTCTATATAATAAGTATATAAGTATTTTGGGGGTGTTCTTT
>JBDNGI010000067.1:0-2146 GCA_041689345.1 Halanaerobiales bacterium | reverse complement strand
CTCGTGGGCTTGCCCCGAGGAGCGTCAAAATTAGGGAAAGTAAATAAAAGTAAAAGGGACTGATTTTATGTCTGACAAGGTAACAATTAAAATACCACGACAATTATATGATAAATTAAAACAGGTTATTGCAGATACAGGATTTAATAGTGTGACAGAATTTATTGTCTATGTGATGAGAGATCTGGCTGCAGAAAGTATTGCAGACAGTACTATTGAGGAAGAGGATAATCTGGATTTAAGCAAAGAAGAAATATCAGCTATCAAAAAAAGATTGAAAAACCTGGGTTATCTATCCTAGTATTATGAGGAGGCAATCGTAAATTGCTGGAGGACAAACGAAAAGTAATGGTTATAGGTCTCGATGCAGCACCACCAGAACTGGTCTTTAATAGATGGAGAGAAGAACTACCTTATTTAAATAAACTAATTAATCAAGGAAGCTATGGACCTATGAAAAGCACTATTCCTCCCATAACCTGTCCAGCCTGGATGTCTATGATGACTGGTATGGATGCTGGACAATTGGGCTTTTACGGATTCCGCAATAGAAGGAAATATAACTATCAGGAGATGTCTTTAGTCAATTCTCGCTGGGTAAAAGAAAAAAAGGTCTGGGATATCCTGGGTCTTGCTGGGAAAAAATCTATCTTATTGGGAGTACCACAGACCTATCCTCCAAAGAAGATTAACGGAATTATGGTTAGTGGATTTCTAACCCCTGGAACAGAATTTAACTTTACATATCCTGCTTATATTAAAAAGGAAATTGAAGAGGTGGTTGATGATTACATATTTGATGTAGAGCGGGGTAGTCACCAACAGGAATTGGAACAGATCTATCAGATGACTGAAAAAAGGTTTCAATTGGCCGAGTACTTTTTGGACAACCATCAATGGGATTTCTTTATGATGGTAGAAATGGGCACAGATCGTATCCAACATTTTTTCTGGAAGTATTTTGATCATTCGCATCCCAATTATCAAGAAGGGAATCCTTTTCAGGAGGCTATTAAAGAATATTATCAATATGTAGATAAACAATTAGGCAGAATATTGGAATATGCTGATGAAGATACATTAGTTATGGTAGTATCTGATCACGGCGCACAGAAGATGACTGCTGGTTTTGCTATAAATCAATGGTTAAAGGATAAGGGTTATCTAGTGTTAAAAGAAAATCTTGCTGGAATTACTCCTGTTGATGAATTGAAGATAGACTGGGCTAAGACCAGCGCCTGGGGCTATGGTGGATATTATGGACGTATTTTTTTGAATGTTAAAGATCGAGAACCAGCAGGTATTATACCCAATCAACAATATGAAGAATTCAGGGATAAAATAATTGATGAATTAGAGGAATTCGAGCTAGAGAAAGGTAATTCAGCTAATAAACTTAGCATAAAAAATAATATTTATAAACCTGAAGATATTTATGCTGAGGTAAATAATATAGCTCCTGATTTAATGGTATATTTTAATGATTTGGCCTGGAGGTCTATCGGTAGTCTGGGTCATGATAGTTACATAATACCTGCTGATAAATTGGAACCCTATTCAGCAAATCATACAAAGCAGGGAATATTGATTAGTAATCAGGGTAATAAGGGATATATGTCTGAGATAGATATCAAAGATATAGTTCCCTCAATACTTGGCTATTATGGAATAGACATTCCCGCTGGTTTACAGGGTAAAAATATATTTTTATAGGAGAGAGAAGAAATGGATTTGAAGAAAGAATTAGAACTAGCAGTGGATCTAGCTATTAAGGCTGGAAAAGAAATAATGGGGGTTTATAATAAAACCTTTGAAGTTGAATGTCAACGACCCCACCCAAATCGTAGATTTGGATGAGGCTTTTTAAAGCCTAGTTGATTAGCCTGAGCCTTAGTTGGCTACGATAAGCGAGAAAATATAGGTACCGTGGGATGCTCCACAAGTCCCATGCTCTACGGTTAGAGTGTTAAACATTCCTACAGGGTTAGGGTAAGTACCTTTAACATGCAAAACCTGGCAATATCATTGGCGATGTGGACTGACAGAATGGTAGTTTACTATCATTACTGATTCCCTTACACTAAAGGGTTGACAATATTGGAGAAGGCTAAAAAACTTAAGGAGAGATAGAGGTAAGAAGGTTGAT
>JBDNGI010000066.1:0-3501 GCA_041689345.1 Halanaerobiales bacterium | reverse complement strand
GTTATCCCTTCCAACCTAAAGATAAGGCCGAGTCGATCGAGGTCATAAGGGGCTAACATTTCGAGTTAAAAGAAAGCCCGTTACTGTTATTTATAGCGGTAAGAAGGTTGATGAACCTGTTAAATGTCAAGTTAAGGGTGCATTCAACAAAGGAACATGGGTACGTCTCAAACATGACGGCAAAACTATTAATTCTAGTGTCAAAGACTTGGCTTCCTATTGTTACGGCAAAGGATATTGTTTTTTATAGGTCAAGACCTGTCGTATTCATCTCCCACCAAATCAGAAATAAGATTTGGAAGGAGTTTTCTACGACAATATTTAGATAAATAAAAAAGTATGTATTTCAAATTGTTTGACAACGATGTAACGGTATGGTATAGTGTTGTTGATGGGTAAAAAACTGGCCAGTTTAATTGAACCCATTTAAAGAATAATTAGGAGGAATGTTTTAATGATTTATACTGGTAAGGTAAAATGGTTTGATGCACAAAAGGGTTATGGCTTTATTGAAAGAGAAGATGGAGACGATGTATTCGTACATTTCTCAGCTATTGAAGATGAAGGTTTCAAAACCCTTGAAGAAGGACAGGAAGTAGAATTCGAAATTGTTGAGGGAGATCGTGGACCTCAGGCTAGTAACGTTGTTAAATTATAATGAACATATAAGATCTTTATAATATAGCAACACAAACCCTGGTTACATTTTGTAATCAGGGTTTTTTGTGTGTATTTATTGTATATGTGTTAGAAGACTGTACAGGAAAAGTTCTATACAATGCCGCTTATTTGCTTCTGGTGGAGAGCTGCATTAAATCTTGTCTCGTTTTGTAGTATAAATTATTAAATTTTGGGTATTTATATAAGTATAAAGGGATTGTATTAGAAAAAATTTACTATTTAATTATAGCAAGTTTTCGAAAAGTACTTAATTTGTTCCTAATAGATTATTATATCTTTGTTAAATATTTTACTGAATTAAAATTTAATATGACTAGAATAGATATCAAGCAGGAATTTATCACCTTTTTGTCGAATAGTAATAATAGTAAGGTTAATATTATAATTGCTTGTCTATTTGTTAAGATTAAGAAAGGAGTGGGTAGTAATATGAAGATTATGACTTATGGAAAAAACATTGATGTAACACCTGCTTTGAAAGATTATGTAGTAGAGAAGGTTGGTAAGTTAGGAAAATACTTCAATGGGCAGCCTCAGGAGGCTCATGTATCATTGGAAGTAGAGAAAGATCGTCATATTGTTGAGGTTACTGCATATATTAATGGACTTATTTTACGTGGAGAAGAAGATAGTCCGGATATGTATGCCTCGATTGACGGTGTAATAGAAAAACTTGAACGTCAGGTTCATAAATATAAAACTAAAATAAAGAAAAGAATTAGAGAGAAAAAACAGGAAATGAAGGAAGAATATAAGGAAGAAAGAACTGAAGAGTTAATGCATCGAATAAATGGCGATGAAGAAGAGGCTGAGTTTGAACCAGATATTGTTCGTACTAAGAAATTCGCCATTAAACCTATGAATGTAGAAGAGGCTGTAATGCAGATGGATTTGTTAGGACATGATTTCTTCGTTTTCTCTAATGCAAATACAGAAGAGGTAAATGTAGTATATAAAAGGAAGCAGGGTAACTATGGTTTGATAGAACCTACATTTTAATGTAAGCATTTCAAAACATAAGATTATTAATATAAGATCATAAATATAAGAACCCGGTAGAGTTATAATACACTACCGGGTTCTTATAGATTTAATTTGAAAGGTATTCCATAATACTTTTTGCTGCTTTTTTACCTGCGCCCATTGCCTTTATAACAGTAGCTGCCCCTGTTACTGTATCACCACCGGCAAAGACCCCTGGTATAGAGGTGCTGAGACTTCCATCTACAATAATTCCACCCCATGACTCAGTTTTTAGATTTGATGTACTACTAGTTAGGAGAGGATTAGGGTTCTGCCCGATAGCAATTATCACACTATCCACATCTAACATCCAGTTAGAACCTTCAATAGCCATAGGCCTAGGTCGCCCTGATTTATCCTTTTCTCCTAATTCCATTTTTAAGCATTCCATACTATTTACTCTACCATTTTTCCCTTGAAATGCAACTGGGTTATTCAATAATCTAAACACTATGCCTTCTTCTTTGGCGTGTTCAGTTTCTTCATTTCTGGCTGGTAATTCATCTTCTGAACGGCGGTATACAATTGAAACCTCCTCAGCCCCTAATCTTAAAGCGGTACGTGCTGAGTCCATTGCTACATTTCCACCACCGATAACTGCAACTTTTTTACCGATTTTAACAGGGGTATCATACTCTGGGTATTTATATGCCTTCATTAAATTTACTCTAGTTAAAAACTCATTAGCTGAATATACTCCATTAAGATTTTTCCCGGGGATATTTAAAAATTTCGGTAGTCCTGCACCTGTACCAATAAATACGGCTTTATAATCTTCAGCAAATAACTCATCAATGGTGATAGTCTTACCAATAATAACATTCAGTTGAACATCGACACCTAGTTTTTTAATCTCTTCAACTTCTTTATCAACAATACCCTTGGGAAGTCTAAATTCAGGTATACCATAACGTAATACACCACCTGTATCGTGAAGTGCTTCAAAGAGAGTTACCTGAAAACCCTCTTTTGCTAAATCAGCTGCTGCAGTTAAACCAGCAGGTCCAGCTCCAACAACAGCTATTTTCTCTTTCTTATTTATTCTAGTAGTTGTTCCTTGATCAGCCTGGTTTGTAGTGTCTGCCTGTTTTTCTATTGCGGCCAGGGCTTGATCCCCAACATATCTTTCTAATCTACCTACTGCTACAGGTTGATTTTTTTTGCCCATAATACATACTTGCTCACACTGTTCTTCTTGAGGACAGACTCGTCCGCAAATAGCAGGGAGATTATTTTTGGATTTCATAATATCAATTGCTTTAGCTATATCATTTTCTTTGATGGCTTTTATAAATTCTGGAATAGGCACTTCCACAGGACATCCATTTACACAAGGAGCAGTAGGGCATTGTAAACAGCGATTAGCTTCATTGATAGCCTCATCTATATTGTATCCCAGAGGGACTTCATTAAAGTTCTTTTTTCTTTTTTCAGGTGTTTGATTTCGCATTGCTGTTTTTTCTCTCTGTAAAGCCATTATTTATTCACCTCTTTATCTAGTCGGCATACATGATCTTCTTCTTCCTTATAAAAAGATAATCTGTTTGTTAATTCGTCAAAATCAACCTGATGTCCATCAAATGCTGGACCATCAACACAGGTAAATTTTGTTTCTCCTCCGACAGTAATCCTACATCCCCCGCACATTCCAGTACCGTCAACCATAAGGGAATTCAGACTGACTATTGTCTTAATATCTCCAGGTGTCAGATTAGCAACAGCCCTCATCATTGGGACAGGGCCAATTGCTACAACAAGGTCTATATCTTTATGTTCTTCTAATAAGCCCTGTAATAT
>JBDNGI010000065.1:0-3564 GCA_041689345.1 Halanaerobiales bacterium | reverse complement strand
TAATTTTTTCAACGATACTTTTCTTTTCTCCAGTATAGCCAAGAGGTGTAATAGCTATTACTTTCTCAGTAGAATTAATTCTAAGTTGTTTTTCTACAATCTGGGGTTTAAATGTACCACTAATCCAACAGGTTTTTAAACCCATAGACGTTGCTTCAAGTATACACATCTCTCCCAAATAGCCAATCTTTTCTGGGAATTTAGCGTTTTGTTGATCAGCTATAAAAGCTATGTATGATTTTACTCCTTTTATTATACCATAAGAACCAATAATAGATTGAATAACTTTATTTCCCCCATCTTTAACAAATACAGCTCGAACCCCCTCAATACCATTATTCACATACTTAAGGAATTTTCCTAATCTCTCACAGACATCTTCTGATAAGGGTTTATTAGTAAATGTTCTACTAGAATGTCTAATTTTAATTGCATCTTTCCATCTTTGAACAGGAATCTCCACATGAATACCCCCTCATCCTATATTTATCCTAATCAGATAAGTGCGTTCTTAGCAAGTCTTTAAATGTTTCTCTTTTTCTAATTAATCTATCATTACCTTGTGTATCAACCATCACTTCTGCAGGTCTTAAACGACAATTATAATTTGATGACATAATAAAACCGTACGCCCCTGTATCCATAGCAACTATAATATCACCTTCCTCTATAATAGGCAGCTCACGTTCGTGAGCAATTATATCTCCACTCTCACAGATATTACCGACGATATTAACAGTTTCTTTTCCTATATTCTCTGTATCATTATTGCGATATTTTAATACTTTAATATCATGATGAGATTCATAAAGCATCGGTCTCATTAAAACATTAAACCCCAGATCAGTTCCTATATATTTCATGCCATAGTTCTCTTTAATTGAGTATGTTTTACCTAACAATAGCCCACATTCAGCAACAATATATCTACCAGGTTCTATTTTCAGTATCAGATCTTTGTTATCATAATCACTTAAAAATTCTTTGAAAACCTTATCCAACTTTTGGCCTAATTCTTTCAGATTAAGTCTATCTTCACCTGATTCATAAGGGATACCAAAACCCCCGCCAATATCAATAAATTCTAGTCCAGGAAATTCTTTTGCTATTTCAAATAGATTTTGTACCCCATCTATATACTTATCTCCACTCATAAATAATGAACCCATATGTTGGTTAATCCCTGCTAGAGTGAGATTATACTTCTCTAATATTACTTTTACTTGTGGGATAAAATCCCTCTGTATTGCGAATTTAGTCTTCTTACCACCTGTCTTGACTTTCTGATGATGACCTATACCAACACCTGGATTGAATCTAACTGCTACTTTGCTATCAGGATTAATTTGTCCATACAATTCTAATTGTGACAATGAATCTACACTTACCATTATACCTTTATCAATAACAAACTTCATCTCTGCAGCAGAAACATTATTACTTATATAAAATATTCTGTCTGGAGTAAAACCAGCCTTTTCTTCTATAAAAATTTCTCCTGGAGACATAGCATCTACATCGATTCCTTCTTCATTAACTATCTTAAGTAATTCTAGATTTGTATTAGCCTTTGCTGAATAATTAACACGGAAATTCTTTGAAGACAGTAAGTTTTTCATTTCCCTGCAGCGTTTTCTTAAAATTCCTTCATCATAAATGTATAATGGACTCCCGTATTTCTCTATCAATTCAAAGGCCTTTTCTGTTCTTATATTAAATTTCTCCATACTCTATTCCTCCTAGCCGCTTATTTTTGTATAGCTATGACTACATATATCTTCTCTTCTATGAATTTTAAATTTATCACATAGTGATAGGATACTTTTCTCGCAGTATTTTCTAAAGTATATTACATTATTAATATACTTGTCAATTAATAGCTCACTATATATCAAGCCCCAACAAAGGGTAAGATATCATTATATTAAAGTGATTACGTGCAAATTATACTTGAGCAGTTTCTATATATTATTCTACATCTATTCTTTGTGATCCACCATTCTCTTCATCTTCTTCATGTCCCAGGGGCTCTATATGTACAAAAACTAAATCTACCTCTGCTAAGTCTTCAACTACATCTCTGACTTGCTCTCCTATATCATGAGCTCTATCTAAAGTTATACTACCGTTTACATCTATATGCATATCAACCCGTAATTGTGGTCCAATATATTCTGCTAATATCCTATGTACATTCTCCACTTCAGAAACTGAAGAAGCAGCATCAGCAATCTTATGAGTGAGTTCCAATGTAGCACCTCTGCCAGTAAGATAGCCAACATTTTCCCGAATTATCTCTGCTGTAGCCTTAAAAATCCATAGAGCAACAAATAAACCGGCTATTGGATCAAAATATGGGTGTATAAAATGGGAGCCCCATACACCTATCAAAGCTAAAGAAGAAGTGATAATATCAACAAGATTATCCCTGGCGCTTGCCCTAATAGCAGGACTATGTACTTTCTCTCCAATCTTTGTTACTAAATAATACATTATATACTTTACTAATACTGCAATAGTTAAGACTATTGTGGGCCATCCTAAGGCAATCGCTCCTGCCTTACCTAGAAAGTGTTGAATACTCTGCCACATTGCAGCAATACCAGCCGTTCCCATGGCAGTAGCAATAAACAAACTCACAAGGGGTTCAAATTGACCATGTCCCTGTGGATGGGTTTCATCAGCTGGACGTTGTGATACATAAAGTCCTAGTCCCATAATGATGCTATATAAGGCATCTGATAATGAATTGGCAGCATCAGAAAAAATAGCACTACTACCCGATACCCAGGCCAAAACACCTTTTATAACTGTTAAAAGAAAATTACCTCCAATAGCTATTAATATTGCTTTTTTATATAATTGACTCCTTCTTGAATCAAGTTCCTCTGACCTTACCCTTTTCAATATATATCACTCCTATTGTGATATTTTTATAATTATTGTTATTATATCATATATACTTTCCTTCCCCAATAAAAAATTGCAGAAATTTTCCTACTTTTTAACAGATATAAGGACATATGATACTCTGGGAATAATAGTCCTTATCCATCAAGCGAACCCAATTACCTAATATTATAGCTAATAAAATTTGACATTATAGCTATTTTAATTTATAATTATAGGTATCTTGTGAAAGGTTGTGGTATAAATGCGAGTTAATACTACGGATTTACAAAATGCTTTTGGTAAATATCTATCTCTAAGTGAGAAAGAAGATATCATCATTACTAAAAATGGCAAGACAGTCGCCAAGCTCATCCATTACACTATACCAGAATACTTTTTTGTTCATGAAGAGGCGAGTACATATAAATCAAGAAAAAAGATTGGTTATGAAGAATATATGGTGTTGATTAATTCATCTGATCAAAGATATGAATTCATCGATGGCGAAATTTATTTAATGGCATCACCAAATTATAATCACCAAATTGTAGTAAATGAAATATCTGGTCGCTTCTATAATTATTTTAAGGGAAAGCCCTGTCATTCATTAACTGCACCTTTAGATATAAGGCTTCGTGGTTTCGCCATCAAGTTCGAGGAAGACCCAAATGT
>JBDNGI010000064.1:0-3406 GCA_041689345.1 Halanaerobiales bacterium | reverse complement strand
GACCAAACTCATTCATAATTACGCCTACTCGCTTGTCAGATAACTCTGTTAGTAAATTATTCAGTAAGGTAGTTTTTCCAGCCCCCAGAAATCCAGAAATAAAATATGTTTTTAGAGACATTTTCCTATCCTTTCTATCAGCTCAGATCTATTAGGAACAATTGATCTATAGGCTAATTCCCCATTTATATAGATACTAGGTAGATTCATAACCCCCATCTTTTTGGTCCTGGCAATGTTTTCTCTACTGGTATATTTATATTCTATGACCTCAATCTTATCAGCAAAATGATCTTTAGCATCATTAGCTGCTGCCATCATATAAGTACAGGCTGCACAGGTGGCTGAATCAAGGGTGAAAACCTCAATAAGTGGTTTCTCTAAATTATCATAATCAGCCAACTCGACCTCAATATCATCCTCAACAGCTTCGTAATTTGCGACCATATCTCTAATTTGTTCAGTCTGGTGTACCGCCTGCTCAATTGCTACTGTATTATCTACAGGTACATCGTAAGGCATATCACAACCCGGGGCTATAATCAGATTATCAGTATTATCCAAAGAATCAATTAGGTCAACTACACATTTCATATTATCCTGTTGGGTACCAAAAAGCATGACAGTTGTTAAGGGAATATTACCACCAATAACTATCTCATATTTATCTGTAATCTTTTTAGCGGCAGCAAGATCAACATTTTCATCTACGGATATACTATCAGGTTCTGTTAAACACATCTCTTCAATATTATTAGAGGCATTACCACAGACAAAGAATGAAGATAGAGCCCCTTCTTCACGGATATAATCAAACAACTTGCTGAAAGGATCATTTAAGAATTCGTTGAAATGAGCTGGTGATATCTGAGAGACCATCGGGTCTACAGCAGCAATAACATCCATACCAGCGTCAATATAATATTTTGCAATTGCTATTGATACTTTTACTGTATATGCAAGTAATTCTTTCACATATTCAGGGTCTGTAATCATATCCATAAATAAATTGGTCCCCCTGAGGTGAGAAGCCAGTGTAAATGGACCACAGATTAGACCATATAAGGCAGTATCGCCGCCAACTTCTGTTTTCATCTTTTTCATTACCTCAAGAATCATTGCTAATCTACCTTCATCATCTGCTGGGATCTTATCTGGTATCTCACTTGTTTCTGACAATGGATGACTAGCTACAGTTGGTGGTGCATCTTCAGCCCACTTCAGTTCACAATCCAGTATCTCAGCCTCTACCTGTAGATCAAATATTACCGGCTGACCATCTGGACGATATATTTTATTTACTTCCAATAGGGATTCCAGTAATTTATCTTTATCCTGTAAAACTTCACGAGCAGTATAATCTTTCAGTTTTCCAGCATGTACACCTGCAAATGGTACCCATGGTAATTTATCGACTTTGTCATTTTTGAATACTTTGTAAATTCTTTCTTTCCCAGTCATATCTAAAACTCCTTTAGTTATCTAGTGCAAAAAAATCAATTCTTGAATTGAATTAGTTTCTAAAATATTAAAATTAGGGATTTTTTAATATTTAATATATACATACTTTTATCCTAACGGTTTTAATAAGAACTATTTATTTCGTCCATCAACTTTTGGTCAAATGATGCCCTTCTACCATGGCAATTATCTCGCTGACATAATTGACAATTTTTAACTTTTGATTCTGTTGAAAATTTAATGCCAGAAATAGATTTAGCTGGCAGCATCAGAAAACTATCTGTTAATTTAAGACCAATTTCACCCTCAACATCACCCAGGAGTGAAAACACCTTAACTTGTTCTTCAATCGGCCAATCAACTAAAGAACCCGGATTCATCTCTGATACAATTTCACTACCAATTAATCTATCTAATTTCTCATAAACATAATTAACAGCAGAATTTAATATCACTTTTTGTATTTCTTCAGCCCAGAATGACTCAAGAATACCCTGTGCCTTTTTAGCCCAGGACTCTATCTCTTTTCCTACAGTTATAACATAGATAAATACTCGATCAACTTCTGCTATATTTTTTCTTAATATTTTACTATTTAATTGAAGATCATCTATTACTAGATAATCTTCACTCTTTTCAGTAATATAAACCTCTCTGTACATAGCCCGTGGATTAGCAAGCCCTTCTGCTTCTTTGACCATTTGCAGTAGTTTTTGCACATCTACCTGATTTTTTATCATCAAGTCTTTTTTTAATTGGGTTATATCTATTTCAAAGGGAATATTTTTTATAACTTTAGACATCTTATCACACCCCTAAAATTCCATTGACATCATGAATTCATTCTGAAAATCCATACGCAAAGAAAGCTCCAAATATTCTATTTTATCTATAAGAACTTCTGCTTTTTCACGTTGTTTTTTATCAAGCAAGTAAGCCCTGGCACCAAGTCCGGCTCCATTACCAATCTTTACAATCTTTTCTTCCAGGTTTTTAGGTAAAAGTCCTATTTTGCAGGCATTTTCCGGGTTAATAAAGCTTCCAAATCCACCAGCAAGATATATATTTTTAATATCTTCATATTTTATACCAGCCTCTTTAAGAAGTATATTAATTCCGGCAGAGATTGCACCTTTCGCCAACTGCAGTTCCCTGACATCTTTTTGAGTTAATAAGATATGATTGTCACTAGCAGTATCTTCTTGATCTACAATTTTAAAAGCCTTCATGCCTTTATACTCAATTAAACTACTTAATAAATTTCTGTTAATATCTTGATTAAAGGCACCGGTATTTGTTAAAAGGCCGTGGTCAATCATTTCTGCTACAATATCAATCAAACCAGAACCACAAATTCCAAGGGGTTCTTTTGAATCTATAGTCTCATATAAAAGTTGTTTGTCATCTGAAATATCAAATTGGGAGATAGCCCCAGGGACTCCAGCCATACCAAAGGTTATTTTTGCACCTTCAAAGGCTGGTCCGGCTGCAGCTGAACAGGCTAACATTCGTTGACTGTTACCCAGTACAATTTCTCCATTTGTTCCTACATCTATCAGAAGATTCCATTCTTCACTATCAAAATCAGCTATCAGTAAATCTGCTATAACATCTGAACCAACATAGCCAGAAACAGCTGGTAATATTTGAACTATACCCTGTGGATTAATATCCAGGTTTATACTATCAGCAGTTACTTCCATTTGATTGGTAAATACCGGTCTATAAGGTGCTTTAGCTATACTTTGTGGATTAACCCCTAAGAAAAAATGAAGCATGATAGTATTACCAACTGCTGTCATCACATAAATATCACTATTATTAATCTTGTTTCTCATCACTAATTGGGCTATAGCCTGATTAAGTCCCTTTACTATTACATCCTGTACTTCTTCAACAGATCCATCTGTTTTTTGGATATGATTAATTCTCGATATCACATCAG
>JBDNGI010000063.1:0-2321 GCA_041689345.1 Halanaerobiales bacterium | reverse complement strand
TTGGCTGCTTCATCTATAGTCTCAGCAGTTCTACTTTCCAGTACTGGTTCTCCAATCTCACTCATTAATTCCTTAAAACTATTTCTATCCTCTGCCTTCTGTATTGTCTCAATAGGTGTTCCTAAAAGTTCAATACCCAGTTCATCTAGAATTCCAGTTTTCGACAGATCGATTGCAAGATTTAAAGCGATTTGTCCCCCTAAAGTAGGTAGTACACCATCTGGCATCTCTTTCCTCAGAATAGAAGTAATTATATCTACAGTTAATGGTTCTATATAAACACGATCAGCCATATTTTCATCAGTCATAATAGTGGCTGGATTACTATTTACTAAAACTACTTCTATACCCTCTTCTCTTAAAGCTGTACAGGCCTGACTACCAGAATAATCAAACTCAGCTGCCTGACCAATAATAATCGGACCAGAACCTATCACCATGACCTTCTTAATATCATTACGTTTAGGCATCTATTAAAACCTCCATTTTTTTGGAATTTATTTTGCGTTGTAATTAAACTATAAATTATTGGTTCTTCTCCATATTAGTTAGTGGAAAAGGTCCGAACATTTTGCTATTACTTCCATACTCATCTGATTATCCCTTGTTTAACATATCTACAAACTGATCAAACAAATAGTGGGAATCCTCTGGGCCTGGTGATGCCTCAGGGTGATATTGAACTGAAAAAGCCGGATATTTTTTATGTCTTATCCCTTCTACTGTCTTGTCATTGACATTAACATGGGTAATCTCTATATCTAGACCTTTTACTGATTCTTCTTTAATAGCAAATCCATGATTTTGTGAGCTTATATATACCCTATTTGTCTGCAAGTCTTTTACCGGGTGATTCGCCCCACGGTGACCAAATTTTAATTTATAGGTATCAGCTCCACAGGCAAGTCCCAAAACCTGATGACCAAGACATATACCAAAGATAGGCTTTTTACCTAAAATATTTCTAACTGTCTCCACAAGATAGGCTACGTCTTGAGGATCACCAGGTCCATTTGATAGCATAATACCATCTGGCCTATAATCTAAGATTTTTTGATAAGGTGTGTCCGCTGGAACGACAATTACCTGACAACCCCGCCCTAAAAGTGAATTAAGAATATTTCTTTTTGCCCCACAGTCTATTAAGACAACTCGATGGTTTTGCATATGATTTCTTGTTTTTTTAGAATTTTTTTCAGCACTCTCCTTAGGAAAATAGGTCTGGACTTCTGTTGGTGTCACCTCTTTGACCAGATCACGTCCAGATAAGCCAGGGGCAGAACAAACCTTTTTAATTAAATCTTTATTACTTTTATCCTCTAGAGTTATAATCCCTTTCATAGTACCCCTTGTTCTTAAAACCTTGGTTAAGGCCCTGGTATCAATACCTGACATTCCTGTAATTTCATTTTCTAACAAATATTCTTCTAATTTCTTTTGATAGCGCCAGTTCTCTGGTTCCTGACAAAATTCCTTTACAATAAAGCCATTTACTTGTGATAAACTAGATTCAAAGTCATCAAGATTAATTCCATAATTACCAATCAATGGGTAAGTCATTGTTACTATCTCACCCTTATAAGAAGGGTCTGTTAAAATTTCTTGATAGCCTGTCATGCTTGTATTAAAAACAATTTCACCAGCAGTCTCTTGAGTTGCCCCAAATACTGTACCTTCGAATATAGTACCATCCTCAAGAACCAATTTACCTTCTTGCATGAAAATTACCCCCTTTAATTATTCAATGACTATTTAACTCAACTTTCGGAGTTAAAATGTACGTATGAAGCCAGGTTAGCCATAATTTCATTCATGGAAAAAAACTAATTCCCCATTCCTCTTCCAGGCTATAAACAACAAAAAATTACCTGGAATAATCATTATCATTTTATAAACAAAATAGTATTTTGTAATAAAACTGGACATAAAAAAACCTCCCGTCCAGAAAGAAATGGTTGGGAGGTGTATATTCTATAATATTAATTCCTATAGTAAAGCTTAAATCCTTATTTGTTAAATCTTTATCTTAAGCATAAGGGTTAAATTACTAGTGATCTTTAGGCAAATCAAAAATTAATAATTAACCATAATAAATATTCACTTAAGATAAAGCAAGGAATTTAATTATACCTATAGGGCTTATAAATCAATACACTAACCTTTACTAGCCTCTCTGGACTAATTTAAAAGGAAACAAATATTAAATTTTTATACTTATTAGGATAATACCATACAATTATATCTCTGTCAACACCAGCTTTCGTAATAAGGCAAATAAAGGTATTTATAATATTTGAAAGAACTCTAAATAATAGTGTTAT
>JBDNGI010000062.1:0-1610 GCA_041689345.1 Halanaerobiales bacterium | reverse complement strand
TTTTGTAAATTTATATTATTGGATATATCTACACTAACAAACATTAGATACACAGACAATTATAGGAGAATTATAGTAAGAACATATTGAAAAATCTAATCAAAACCGATAACTAGGTCCATCCTTTCGACTGAAAGCAAGATCATCTTTAAAGTTAAAAGAATCTTGATGCCCCCTATAATTAACCTGGAATTGAAGTCCATCCAGGATACATTCCTCACCTATAATAATATTATTTATCTCAATTTTAGGCGCTTTTTCCCCTTTTTTCAAAGGAGCTATTAAATAGACCAGATCAACTTCATTTACACCTTCTAAAACATTAAAATTAAATCTAACTGTAGATCCCATTTCTCCCTCAACCATCTGATCAGGAACAATATGATAAGCATAATGTAAGATACCTTCTTCTATGGTGAAACCCATCTGGTCAGGGCTAATTATCTGTACCAATAAATCAGAATTAGGGCGTGAAGCAAACAATCTACCACCCTCTAACTTATACTGCAATTGACCATCCCGATTATTCAAATTAAAACCAGTATTGATATTACCTTGCTGTTTCCCCAGATTAATCCGATCCCTTATCATGAAATAATGGGGTTTAACAAACCAGACCTGACGCAAAAATTGTTCCAGATATGGCTGGTAACATCGCTTGCCTTGACTGGATATATACTCAATTTCTTTATAAAAACGTTTAGATACTATCTCTGCTCGATTATGATGGGAAATATGATTCTTACGTTCAGTATGGTCCATTCCCCGTTCCACAAAATCCAACTGCTGGTTTTTGCTATCAATTGTTAGGGTATTATGGGCAAAAGTTCTAGAATCATAAGATTCATGTTTTTTACCACGATAACAAGAATGCCCGGGGTCTACTATCCAGTACTCACCACCAGCGAAAAGACTATAGCTATTCTTATCAAAATGTTGGTGAGAATTAGCTTTACCTCAACCTCCACTCAACAGTGAAAAGACTGTCTACTTTTCATTAACTTCAGCCATTCCCTGCCAGGAATCACGTAAGTAAACAAACCCGGTATCATGAAAAACCCGAGAAGGAGGCAAACATAGATCTTCAGGGGATTCCGCTTTCTGTTGAAAATCATACAAAGGAAGCAGAAGACTATTACATTCATGCCAGACAGTATGTAAGGCATCTGGCCTTGATAATTTGGCTAGTAGAAAATTATCAATATACCATTTAGCCAGAGGGTTATTGAAATAACTAGCATAAAGTAATACCTCTGGAGCTTCCATCTGAAATAGATAAGGGCTGTCATAAGTATTTACAGCTACAGCAACAGGTTTTTCAAACTCATCTAAGTTATATTTACCTACCTGGTTATAAAAAGCCCATTTAAAGGAATCCTGCAGACAATGTACTTCAGTAATGTCAATATTAAGAACCTGATTTAAAGAATAGATAGCGAAAAAGAGACAGTTAACCGGATAGGCCCAATAGTGGTACCCTTCTCCATAACTACCGTCATTATCCATAGTCTTCATCCATAAACCTAAAGCCTTTTTAATTAATTCAAGATCTGTTTCAAACTCAATCCCCTCTTCATCTTTCAGAATTAGCAGAACTACTGTCAGAGCAG
>JBDNGI010000061.1:0-2451 GCA_041689345.1 Halanaerobiales bacterium | reverse complement strand
GAATTGGCCGAAAATGGTCTATTTTTTGCAGGTTATCCCATGAGTCTGGAAAGCTGTTTTATAGGTGGCAATATCGCTGAAAATGCTGGTGGTGGTAAGGCTGTTAAATATGGTGTAACAGGCCGTTATGTCATGGGGCTTGAAGTAGTTACCCCTACTGGAGAGATAGTAGAATTTGGAGGTAAGAGAGTAAAGGATGTTACTGGTTATGACTTAAAACAATTGATAGTTGGTTCTGAAGGTACCCTGGGTATCGTAACTAAGGCAATTATTAAATTATTGCCAATGCCAACAGAGAAAGTTGATCTACTGGTATTATTCAAAGATGTAAAGTCAGCTATTGAAATGGTCCCTGAAATTATGACAAGTGGGCGGATAATTCCCACGGGAATTGAGTTTATGGATAAATTGTCTACTAAGACTGCCTGTGAGTATTTAAATGAACATTTACCATATCAAGAAGCTGGAGCTATGCTTTTAATAGAGGTGGATGGCAATAAAGAGATTCAGGTTCAGGAAGATGCTGAGACTATTGGTGAACTCTGTTTAGATAAAGGTGCTATTGAAGTTTACGTCGCTGATAATCACACTACTCAGGAAAGAGTCTGGAGTGTTAGACGTAATATTGCTGAGGCCTTTAAGGTGGTTAGTCCACACCAGAGTCTGGAAGATATTGTTGTACCAATTGCGGCAATTCCTGATCTGATGCCTGAATTACAAAAAATAGCAGATAAATATGATATACAAATACCCAGTTATGGTCATGCCGGAGATGGGAACTTACACTCAACACTTGTAAAAAATCCAGATCATAGTATGGAAGAATGGTATGAAATTGAGGAAAAAGCCCTGACCGAAATGTATCAGGCTGTTAAAGATTTAGGTGGAACTATTAGTGGAGAACATGGTATTGGTTCAAAACGTAAAGGATTTATGAAGATGGTCAGTAATCCTGTTGAGATTGAACTGATGAAAGGGATTAAAAGGACTTTTGATCCTAACAATATCCTTAATCCTGGGAAAATATTTGATCTTTAGTAGATGAGATATAGCTATATTTAAAGATCTATTCTTCTTCATATTAGTTGGTGGATACTTCCGATAGCAAAATGTCTAGGAATATTACCACCGATTATGGAGATGACCATTTATATCTTATCGATTATTAGTTGATAGGCAAAAGTTCAGATATTTTCCTTAAATAATGCATGAAAGGAGATAGATATGTTAATAAAATTGCCTTATGGTAAAGATAAAAAAGTATTAGATTTGCCTGATGAGAGGGTTAAGGCTGTATTAACTTCTGAAGTGGAAAAATATAACCCAGAGGCTTCAGAGGTTGAATTGGTCAAAAAGGCCTTGCAGGAACCAATAAATTCTAAACCCCTGCATAGTTTGGCAGAAGGCAATAAAAATATAGTTATTATATCAAGTGATCATACTAGACCAGTACCAAGTCATATTACGATGCCAATATTACTTGATGAAATAAGAAAAGGTAATCCTGATGCTGAGATCACTATATTGGTAGCTACAGGATTTCATCGTTTGACAACTGAGGAAGAGTTAAGAGACAAGTATGGACGAGAAATTGTAGATAATGAAAAAATAGTAGTACATGACTGTCGAGATGATAAGAAGTTGACCAAGTTGGGAGTTCTTCCTTCTGGTGGTGACTTAATTCTTAACAGAGTTGCAGTTGAGGCTGACTTGTTGCTTGCAGAGGGATTTATTGAACCACATTTCTTTGCCGGCTTTTCAGGGGGGAGAAAGAGTGTCTTGCCAGGGATTGCTAGTGGAGAAACAGTACTGGCTAATCATTGTTCTGAGTTTATTGACCATAAGAATGCCAGGACCGGTGTTCTTGAAGGAAATCCATTACACAAGGATATGCTCTATGCTGCAAATAAAGCGGGTCTTGCTTTTATACTAAATGTAGTCTTAAATGGTGAAAAGGAAATTATCAATGCCTTTGCCGGCGATAGTGAGAAAGCCCATCAAGAGGGCTGTAAATTTATTAACAATTTAGCTGGGGTAGATACGGAAACAGCAGATATTGTCATTACTACTAATGGGGGCTACCCCCTTGATCAAAACATATATCAAGCTGTAAAAGGTATGACTGCAGCGGAAGCAGTATGTAAAAAGAATGGGGTAATAATCATGGCTGCTGAATGTTCAGATGGCCATGGTGGGGAGGAATTCTATAATACCTTTGCTAATTCCGATTCTGTAAAAGGTGTCATGAAAGATATCTTATCTAGGGATAGAAATGAGACAGTTCCAGATCAGTGGGAATCTCAGATATTAGCCAGGGTTCTTATGCATCATACAGTAATAATGGTAACAGATGTTTCAGCCCAGATAGTTGAAAAGATGCATATGAAATGGGCAGGTAGTTTAGATGAAGCTATTAAAATGGCTGAGAGAATTGTCTCCAACCCCCAAGCT
>JBDNGI010000060.1:0-11539 GCA_041689345.1 Halanaerobiales bacterium | reverse complement strand
TCCTCTCTATAAGATAATTATTCTTATATTCAAAAAAAATTCTTCGATATATTCATTACAACTTACCTTCTATGGATTAACTGCAAATGAATACTCATCAAGAACATTTACAACCTTATCAACAACCATTGCTTCTGGATCATTGTCTATTAAGCCCCTCCGTATTTTTTTATACTGAACAGGTAAATATTGATCTATCAGTGAAATCGGTATTTCTACAGATTTTAAATTACTGATTAGTTTAGCTAAGGCTTCTTCTACTTCTGGTACTGAATAATAATATCTGGAGCGATCAGATAAACTATATTTCCTGTCAAGCCTGACTTTCTTCTCTTTACCATGATAGTGTTTTTTCCAGTTTTTATTGTTCTCAATCATAGCAATATCTAAAACATCAATAAAGTTGGATAATACTATCTCATTTTCATATTTAAGTAGTTCTACTTCTATCATTGCTAGTGCAAAAAGAGCCTCCCTGGCTGCAAAAGTTAGGGCAGGACCAACCTTTAGAATTGCTATATTATCCTGTACCATTTCTTTTAAAGCTTCTGGAACCTGATAATCTGTAGAATGTCCCTCAAATACCAGATTATCATATTCTTTCAGGGCCTGAACCAGCTGTTGAGCCGCCTGACTATCATATTCAACTACTTTATTATTACCAAACTCTACACCAGGCTGTACGACTACAGCAACTACATTTTCCCAGGCTGTTGTTAAACTATATTTCTCAAAAGCCTTTTTTGATAATTCTACAGTTTCCTTAAAATCACTAACAGAAGTAAGCTGAAGTTCCTCTTCTTCATCCTGCATACCTCCAGGTGTAGGTACTTCAGTACCAATTACATATACTGGCTGCATGGCATCAGGATTTTCCTTCTTTAGTTCCTGAAAGGCGTCCTCAGCTGACTTGCATAGCCTAGCTCCCCTATCAGCTATTGTCTCAGAAGACAGTGGTTTGCTTTTATCATCATCGGCCAGTCGCATACTGGCATCCAGATGAATTTTTGTATAACCAGCCTTTACATACTGTCTTACCATTTCCTCTGCCTTAGTTAAAGCCTGCTCACTAGTTTCATCCTGCCAGGTATTTGGTCCAAGATGGTCTCCTCCCAAAATTATTTTTTCGCGAGGAAACCCAATACTATCTGCCATTGTTTCCACATATTCTTTAAATTCTTGGGGAGTCCTTCCAGTATAACCACCATATTGATTAACCTGGTTACAGGTTGATTCTATTAGTATTTGACTATTATCTTCCTTACCTTTTTCCATTGTAGCCCTTAAAACATAAGGATTGGCACTACATACTGAACAGATCCCCTTTGCTATACCTCCTTTTTGCTCTTTAACAATTTTCTTCAATGGATGTAAATCTGACATTTTAATCCCCTCCAGTTAAATAATTTCTCTAACTTTGTATGATTTAAGTTGTTAACAGAATTTTCCCCTTAACTTTATTATCTTCAATATCACCAAAAGCCTCTCCTATTTCCTGTAGAGGAATAATTCGGTCAATCAATTTATCAACTTTTATAAGTCCTTTTTTCAAATAATAAGCAGCCAGCTCCCATTCTTTGCCTGGATATGGTGCAGAATAAGACATCCAGGAACCGCGGACAGTCAATTCCTTACGATTAATATGTTCAAATTCCCTTGGTGTCAAAGATATATCTTTAGAAGGTGTTCCAATAAACATAACTTTTCCTTTATTTGAGGCGATCTCTAGACTGAGTTTCTCTGTAAATTCCACACCAGCAGTCTCAATTACCATCTCAAAACCTCTACCACTGGTCTTTTTATCTATCACATCTCTGAAATTACTATCAGCAGTATTTAAACAAAAATCAGCGCCATATTCTTTAGCAACCGCCAGCCTTTCCTCATCTATATCAAAAGCAAAAATCCTTTTTGCTCCCAGAGCCCGGGCACACTGCATTGTCAAGAGTCCAATGGTTCCCATACCAACCACAGCTACATCTGTTCCACCACGGTAGTCCATGACAAAGAGTCCGTGTAAACCAACAGTAATCGGTTCAAAAAATGCCCCCTGAGTAAAACTTACTTGATCAGGCAGTTTAACAACATTTACAGCAGGCATTTTAACATATTCAGCCCAGCTACCGCTCTCTCTTGAACCGATAAAACTATAGTTTTTACACTGAGCATAATTTCCCTGTTTGCAATCAATACAACTATGACAAGGAAGCAGCGGAGCCCCAGCAATCCTATCCCCTTTACTTAGATTATTTACATCCTGACCAGTATCTACTACCTCTCCAGAAAATTCATGTCCAAGTACTATGGGATAATAATGGGCAGCATCTGACAGCACTCTAGGCATATCTGATCCACAAATACCGCTAGTTTTTACCTTAACTAATACCTCATTTGAACTTATTTCTGGTCTTTCCCATTCTTCATATCTAATATCCTTTTTTCCATGTAATACAGCAGCTTTCATAGTTTTATACCTCCAATATTAATTAATCAAATTATAATTGCTAAATTATAATGTTCTCGTCTTTCACAACTCAATTTAGATATATTCTTCTAACCTTTCCTGCAGACATATAAAAGTAACAATCCTATTAACAAGATCTCATAGATAGAGCTATTTTTGTACAATCTGATCTAATTTTTCATATGAGTCTTTTAACTTTTCATAGAGTTCTAAATATAAATTGAAATATTGCTGATATTTCTTATGTTTTATTTGATCAGGTTGATGTTTTCGTTGAACCTTGACAGTCTTCTCAACAGCTTCTGCAAAATCATTATAAACTCCAACTCCAACGCCAGCCAAGATAGCAGTACCTAACGTTGTCGCATGGTCAGAATAAGGAACCAGTATTTCTTTTCCAGTAATATCAGCCTTTAATTGGGTCCAAACCCTACTGTTAGCAGAACCACCAACACTCCTTAATTCTGAAACATAGGCATCTACCTCTTCAGCAGTTTTCAGGTTATGTAAGAGGGAATAAGCAACACCTTCCATGATAGAACGAATGATCTGAGCCCTGTTTTTATTGTATGATAAGCCAAATAATACACCACGGGCATTGGTATTCCAGATAGGAGATCGCTCACCTGCCATATATGGCAAAAAGATCAAACCATTACTTCCAGCAGATACTTCGCCTGCTTCCCGACTCATTATTTCATAAGAACTTAATCCTTCTGCTTCAGCTTGCTGAACCTCATAGTTCCCTAACTCATCCTTAAACCAACGAAGTGTTCCACCACCTCCTACAGTTCCTCCCTGTAAAAGCCACTGTCCGGGTATCGCATGATAGCCCAGAATTAATTTGGGATGAATCAATGGTTGATTAAGTTGTATACTCATACCACCGGCTTGACCACCCTGTTCCTGAGTTTGACCAGCTTCAATCACACCTGCTCCCAGTGTACAACAGGCAGCATCCAGCCCACCTGCAACTACAGGGATTCCCTCTACAAGTCCTGTTTGGTGAGCCGCTTTATCTGTAACAGTTCCGACAATATCATGACAATGATAAATAGGAGCCATCAGATCTAAGGAGATACCCAGCTGATTAGCAATTACCTGATCCCATTTACCATTCTTGATGTCGAAAAAGTGCAAGCCATAGCCCTGGGAATAATCTTGAGAATAATTTCCTGTTAGTTTCAATACAATATAGGCATTACTTTGAAGAAATTTAGCTGTGTTATTATAAATATCCGGCTCATTTTCTTTTATCCACAGTATTTTAGGTGTAATATAGGCTGGATCAACTGGATTTCCATTAGTATTTATTAATCTCTCTTCTCCTACAGTTTTCTTCATCCACTCAGCCTGCTTCCCTGCCCTTCTATCTAACCAGAGCATGGCTGGACGTAGTGGTTTGTTCTCCTTATCAATGGGAATACATGCCCAACTGGTACCATCTACACCTATTGCCGCAATTTCTTTAGGATTAATTCCAGTCTGATCTTTAATATCTGCTATCCCTTGACAGATAACTTTCCACCAGTCTTCAGGATTTTGTTCAACATGATTATCAGCTGGATAGTATGTCTGATATTCGCCCAAATAGTTTCCTTTAACTTTTCCTTGAAAGTCAAATAATGTAATCTTACAAGCTGAAGTTCCAACATCTAAGGCCAGTAAATATTTTTGTGTCATAGTTAATCCCCCTGATTTGATTGATACACAGTTAATTTACTCTATTTGATTAAATACTAAAAAATATACTAACGTTATATTTAATTAACAGCTATTTTGGGTTAAACGTTTAGTACGTCCTTAAAATTTTATGCTTAGTCCTAAAGTCCTCATAAAACAGAAACTATTACTCTTCTATTAGAGATATATTACTAAAGATACATTTCTATATATTAGAACTATCATTTTTTTGTTGTATATCTATGTTCTTTACTGATTTTTTTATTAAAACGTCACTCTTTAATCTATAAATTGCCGGGAATTTAGTCATATCTCCTCTAAGTCTTTGCAAGATTGTTTTTGCTGCAGTTTCACCGATTTCCTGCATTGGCTGAGTTACTATTGATAGAGGTGGTTGGACTATTTGGGCCATTTGAATATTATCATAACCAATGATAGATAATTCCTCTGGTATATTTATATTATTTTCATTGATAGATATAATAGCACCTAGTGTCATTTCATAATTAGTTACAAAAACTGCTGTTGGTGGGTCCTTTAGATTAAGTAACTCAATCAGCTTCTGATGTCCACTTTCAGTTTGATAATCACCATATTTAATTAAATCTTTATCTATTGGGATACTATAATCCTCATGAACCCGATGATAACCCTTTAATCTTTCCTGTGAAGTATATATATTTTCTGGTCCACAAATAATACCTATTCTTTTATGCCCTCTCTTAATTAACTGCTCTACAGCATCATAAGACCCATTAATATTATCAGTAAGCACTACATCACAATTTAAATTGTTAATATTTCTATCTAATAAGACGACAGGAGTCTCCTGATCGATTATATCTTGTATTTGCTTAGATATATTACCATAAGGAACCATAATAATTCCATCCACATTTTTTTTAATAAGGAATTCAAGTTTTTTCTGTTCCAACTCTTCGTCTTCCCTGTAGTCACAGATTATTGTACTATATCCTTTTTGCAGAAGAATATTTTCTATATTTGATACTATAGTTGTAAAAAATATATTAACAAAACTTGGTATTAGTATTCCAACAGTCATAGTTTTATTTGTCTTTAGCCCCCTGGCCATCAGATTAACTTTATAATCCAGCACTTCAATTGCTTCATTAATATGCTTCTCATTTTTATCCAGGACATTTCCACCATTAAGATACTTGGAAACTGTGGCAATAGAAACTCCAGCATATTTTGCTACATCTTTTATTGTTGACATTTAGTTCACCTCTTTTAAGTAAAACGTTTAGCTCTATTATATATTATCATTACTACAGTTATATGTCAAAGAATAAATATAATTTTACTATCGCTTTATTTGAGAGAAAATTTTAGTTGTTTGTTTTTATAAATTTCTCTTTAATAAATGTCCCAATACAAAAAGTTTTAATGTATAAAATTTATATAATAATAAATACTATAAAAAAACGAAGGGAGAGACTAAAATGGATACTAATACCATAAAAATAGTAAAAATTATGGGGGAATCAAATAAAAGTTGGGAAGATGCAGCTAATAATACTGTTAAACAAGCAAGCAAAACCATAAAACAAATAACAGGAATAAAAGTATTAGATATGTCTGGAAACATTGAAAATGGTGAAATCGTAGAATATAAAGCAACTGTAGAAATTGCTTTCCCAGTTATTGATAAAAATAATAATTAATCAACTTTTTTTCTTACATAATTTATGGAAAAATTCTACCCTATGTAAACTTTATTTTGAAACTTGCCGGAATTTACCTTCACATGTAGAAGCCTTGAGGGTGACCTAAAGATCAGGCTAGGAGTATTACTAATGACTATAATAAATAACTCTAGGGTGCGATTTTACCAAAAGAAAATCGCACCAAGATAAAAAAGCCCTTTATAAAAAAATTATTTCCAATTCTCCAAACGTTGTAACACTTTCTCAGCATCTTTATAATTATCTATACCATTTATATGTGAAATAAAAATACCTTCAGGATTTAAATTATTAAAAAGCAATGACAATTCATCTATATCTATTGAAACTATTTGCATAGATTTACCTGCTTTTTGTATTTTTTGATAGACATTTAGCCACTTTTCAAAACCTTCATTTCCTGCACCAGGTACCCATTGTATTGCATCCAACTTTTCTATAGATAACAAGGAATCCAGATGACGTAAGGCTCCCGGTCCATCCAAGTGATAAATAGACCTTTCATAGAAATTGCACTCTTCAACAATACCTGGTAAAAATACCTCATTAAACATGTCTTCACTAACCATGCAGGAAAAATCATTTGAGGGTATATAATACCTACCATCATGGATTAAGGGAGTCCAACTTGTTATCGGCATCCCTGCTGCCCGTAATTTTTGATAAAAAATATCATAAACTTCAAAAAATTCCTTTTGGGATTCTTCAAGTTTCCTTTTTACATATTCCAGGTTTTCAATCATATCAATAGCTAACTGTTGAGGATCGCGTAATGCTGCCAAATGATCTCCCCCAGGATGAAAATCAGTTAATCCAACAATAAATCTATCCTTACCCAATTCCAATAATTTCTCAGTAAATTTCATTGTAGCTTTAAATAATGGATGTTCTGCATTAAACACCATCTGAGCAGCATCTTTTTCCCAATCATCAATACAGGGATCACTCCAGGTCGTTGTTTCTCCAAAGTGATAATCACAACCTGACCAGGCGCTAAATATTTCCGGTCCCATATTGGGCCAGGCAATCGGTAGAGCATCACCATAATAATGACGATTTTCCAGTGAAATAGCCATTTCTTTAGCCCTGTATTCTACATCCAGCCACCTTTCTTGCTGACTAGCATACTTTTTTGGGGGTAACAACTGAGGATTATCTACAGGAAGAATAATGCTTACTGGAGGTCTATCAATAATCTCCCTCTCCCAGAAAGCATCATATCTCTTTTTGCTATTATCATAATCAGGTTTTAACTCCATTTTCATAAAACTCATTCCTTTCTTTTAAGTTAAAATATATCAAATACATACTTCTAATTATAAGGTAAATAAGTTTATGATTAAATAGTATATCTTATCTAAAACATATACTATCCTCTATTAATAGTTCATCTGTTTCTTATATTGTCTAGGAGACACCTGATAATATTCCTTAAAAACTTTAGTAAAATAAAACGGAGAGTTAAAACCAAGTCTAATTGATATTTCTTTTATTGTTAACGGAGTTGTCTTAAGCAGCTGTTCACCCTTTTTCACCTTAATAAATTGTATAAATTTTGCTGGTGGAAATTTAACATAATTATTAAATATTTTAAATAAATGAGATTGACTGACATTTACAAACCTACACAAATCATCTATATAGATCTGTTCTGAGATATTATCATATATATAATCCATACATTTATCAAGCAGCACTTGTTTACTTGTTTTTTTAGCAGTAGTATTATTATAATTATCAGGATTAAACTCTTTACGAAATATAATAATAAGAATCTGTAATAAAATTGTCTGAAAAAAAATTCTATAACCAGGTTTATAATGCTCTAATTCTCGCTCTAATAAACAATACAAGTTAATTAACAGTTCATTCTGGCCAATAGTAACTAAATAATCCGATGATGAAAATAAATACTTTTTAAATTCTTCATGTAGATAAAAGGGATGAACATCAAAATGAAGCCAATATTGATCATGGGGTTCATCCAGATCAGATTGAATCGTATGTCTAGTAAAAGGGGGGATTAAAATTAAATCACCAGATCTGCAAATATAATTATTATTTTCAATTGTAATATGACTTTTTCCACCTATCGTATATATCATTTCAAAATCACCAATTATTCTATCAGAACAGCCTACATGGGGATCTTTCTTTTGATGACCAAATATCTTAGGTGTAATAATAAACTGTTCAAGAAAATCACTAATTATATCATCTTCTATAGATTCGTTTTTTGATATAAATATCTCTGAATAATCCATTATACTCACCCTAACTTAAAATCAAGGTAAAAAATTAGTCTTTAAATTTTTTACCTAATACTATCAGTAAAAATATATTCAGTTATAAAATTAATGTCTTAATTTTACCCAGTATTTTTCTGTTTTTTTACCATATCTCTTTCCCCTCTGGACCATCGTCAAAATACTGATCATGAATATTATCTTCATTTACTTTGGACAACAATTCCTCTAGCTTATACTCTACAGGCTTCGCCACCGGTTCTATAATAATTTTGTTATCTTCTAAAGTAATATTCACTATCGTCCCCTCCTTTACTGAAGTCTCCACCGCAAAAGATTTAGGAATTCGTATAGCCAGACTGTTCCCCCACTTCTTTATTTGAGTTTGCATTGTTTCACTCCCAGCTTTAGTCAATATTTGTTAAATGTATATACAATGATTATACAACACTGACATGCAAAAATCAAAGCCTTTCTTCCTGTCTTGTCAAATGTCTTCTCAAATAGGCTTCAACAACATCTCCTGAATTGGTTTACTGTTCTGGCCAATACTAAAGCAACTATGAAAGCCTGTCATTTACAATATCTACAAAGGCATATTAAACTTCACACCTTCAGCTCCATCTCCTCTAAACTTTCAGCCTTTTGTTTTAACACCTTTAAAATATTTTCTTTAGCAACATTTTCTAACGATACACCAAGTATCCCAATGCCAATTGCACCTACTAATTTTTTTTCTGAATAGACAGGAACTGCAATTCTCCTGATATTTTGAAATAATTTGCCCTGATCATCTGAATAGCCATTTTCACCAGCCTCAAGTATAAAATCATTTAATAATTCCTTGTCAGGTAAAAGGGACTTAAATCGTTCATCTACATTAGCATTTTCAATAAAAAGCCCTCTTGTTTTCTTATCCAAACTTGATAAGAACAAAAATCCCCAGGGGTGTAAGATATAATCACTTCTGTCTTCTCCAACAAACTGCATTGTTAAGCCTTCTGGCATCATATACTTGCCAGCACAAATCATTCTTCCCTGCTCAAAGTGAATGTAGATAGATGTACTACCTAGTGCTACTGCTATATTTTCAAGAACAGGTTGAACTTTTGTTGCTATCATATCAAGTTCATCTATACCTTTAGATATTTGTTTTATTTTCTTACCAATAACATACTGTCTATTTTCATTTTTTTCAACAAAACCTTCTTGCAGTAAGGTCTTTAAATAACGATTTAAACTACCGGGGCTTAGCCCTAAATCAGTTTTAAGCTGATTAAAACCTATACCATCACTAGTAGCAACCATTTCTATTATTTTTAAACCACTTTGCAAACCTGGTGCTTTTGTAGCCATAGATACCTAGACCTCCCATTTACTTATCCTTCATCCAATACAACTGTTCCCAATAATCAGGACCTGTATTTTCCTGTGGTTTCCCTGTTGTACTACGACCTTCTTTAATATACTTAATAAGTAATGTCTTCATTTTTTCAACTACTTCAGGATACTTATCATATACATTCACTTTCTCCGAAATATCCGCTTCTAAATCATAAAGCTGTATTGCAGGAGCCCTTTCAGGTTCTTCTCCCGGCTTGGGATCACTCCAGCCGCCTGACCCTGGACACATTTCTAACTTCCACTTACCTTTTCTAAGGGAAAACGAACCATTAACTGAGTGATGGACAGTAGCTTCTCTCAATGGCTTATTATAACTATCTGCAACCCATACTGGTAAATTACTTACACTATCTTCAGCAGCATCATCTGGCAGCTGATATCCCACAATATCTGCAATTGTAGCCATCAAGTCCGTAAGACAGACCGGTTCATCTGAGACACTACCCTCCTTGATCATATTAGGCCATTTTACAAGCAGTGGCATTCTATGCCCACCTTCATAGATATCCGCTTTATGGCCTCTAAAGATATAACTAGGGTTATGCCCATATTCTGCGAGTTCTTCAAAATCTGCCATTGGTGAACATCCATTATCACTTGTATAAATAACAATAGTATCTTCGGCTAGATTCTTTTCCTCTAGCTTTTTCATAACCTGTCCTACAACATCATCACACATTAAAACAAAATCCCCATAACTATTGGTTTGAGATTTCCCAACAAATTCTCCTACTGGTAATATAGGGGTATGTGGTGCTGGTAGTGGAAAATAGATAAAGAAGGGTTCTTCCCACCAATCATCAATAGTATCTAGTACTTTCTTAGTTAATTTAGGAAGTACTTCTTCATGTTTAAAATTAGGAGCAGTAGGGCCTTTTCTCCAGAACTTTTTACCATGATTCTCTGTCTGATGATCAGGTAATTCACTTACCCTATCATTTTCTATATATACATATGGCGGCATATCCAGCGAAGCGCTAATTCCATAAAAATAATCAAACCCATGATCAACAGGGCCATTTTTAATAGGAGCTGAATAATCTATCCCTTCTGTTACAGCATACCCGGCTGCTTCAGGTTCATCAGATGTACGCCCCCAATCAAGACCGAGATGCCACTTCCCAATACAGGCTGTTTGATAACTTTTTTCTTTTAACATTGAGGCTACTGTCATACGCTCAGGCTCAATTAATGCTGGTGAGTAGCCCCCCAATACACTACTTTTAAGCCGTGAACGCCAATTATACCTTCCAGTAATAATAGAATAACGTGATGGTGTACATACTGCTGATGAAGAATGGGCATCAGTGAAGATCATCCCTTCCTGTGCTAGCTTATCAAAATTAGGTGTCCTAATTTGAGATTCTTCATTTAAACAGGATAAATCCCCATATCCCATATCATCAGCTAGTATATAGATGATATTTGGTTTACTTCTTATATGCTTTACTTCTTTCATTGTAATCAACCTCCATACCTTTTAATTGAAACATAAAAAACACAATAAGTCTGGTGAACTCCTTCAGCAAAGCTGATTATTTAAGACAAAAAAAGTAGTAGGTATTCGCTAGTAGGTATTCGCTAGTAGGTGATAGGTGATAGGTGATAGGTGATAGGTGATAGGTGATAGGTGATAGGTGATAGTATGATGACAATAAATATTATAGCTATTATTAGAGAATATGTCAACAATATTTAAAAGCTCCACCATAACGGCAGAGCTTAAATAACATTGCTATATATTTCACACATTTAACATATTACATTATCAGTTCAATTATATCACAGTGTAACTAAATTATTTTCTCCAGAATACTACTTTAAACTGATTTTTCTCTACTTCATTAAAAAAGTCTACAGAAATATTTTCTTCACCACAGCTTTTTATGATTCTAGATATACCTGTTCCTATTCCACGATATGGTATTCTACTCATATCCTTGATATGAGATAATAAAATAGGATTTCTACTAATATGAACCCCTGTTTTTATGGTATCAACATTCAATGTATTAGCTAGACAACCTGGATTTATG
>JBDNGI010000059.1:0-5061 GCA_041689345.1 Halanaerobiales bacterium | reverse complement strand
GGAATATGCCAGTGTTGCAATGCGGTGGCTGTGGCAAAGAGCTTAAATGTGTTGATTAAGTGGTTTTAAAGTTCCGGAACGAAGTGGAGGATTAATTTATCACAAATTTTGTTACCCAACCTTTCTTTTTTTGAATAATTAAGGCACTTTACAACCTAAATATACCTCAAAAAGAGGGGGTGACAAGTTTTTAAGCTCAAATCCCTACTATAACAGGGTTTTGACAATATATTTTAAAAGATTTTTTGACATTACGAATATATGGCTAGGGGGAAAAATATGAGAATCCTATTCTTGCATTTAAGTGATGCGCATTTTAAGTCTAAAGAGGATGTTAAGATTGGAAGACTAAGGAAAGTTGCAGATTCACTTAATATATTTAGGTTTGATGAGATAATATTAATATTTTCTGGAGATCTTGCACATAAAGGGTTATCAAATGAGTATAAACATGTTGAACATGTATTTGGTCATATAATTAGCTCTATTAAAAATAAGTATAGAAATATTAGGAATGTATATACTTTAATCGTACCAGGCAATCATGATATAGACCATACAAAAAGTGAAAGATTAAGAGAAGATATTTTAAAAATTAAAGATGATAAGACAATAGATGACGAGGTAGAGAATGAATTAGAAAAAATGACATCTTTTTTTAAATTTGCAAATAGAAATAGCTGTTTTATTAATAATAGGGTTGTTGATAAGAAGAATTTGGTTTTTAAAGGATATAATATTAGAGTAAATTTAATAAATAGTGCAGTTTTTTCTGTTAAAAAAGATGAGAAGGGTATTCATTACTTACCAGAAAAATTTATTGACGAGTTATTTGTTGAAGATGATAGTGATTTAAATATAAGTATAATACATCATGGTCCTGGGTGGTTTATGGCAGGCAATAAAAATAAATTAGAGAGAGCCTTATACAAAAGCTCTTCTTTTGTTTTCATTGGACATGAACATGATAATAATGAGAAAAATATAGAGATTAATAATGAATACAAAGTGGATGTAATAAATGGAGGTATTTTTAATGATAGTTTTAATGAAAATAACAGTGAGTTTTATGCTATTGAATTGGATACCAATTCATGTAAATACAATACTTGTTTTTTTACATGGAATAAGGACGGTGAATGCTACATATTAGAAATAAAATCGAAGAATAAAAAAATAAGTAAAGTGGGATTACATCCTAAAGAGAGTTTCATTGATCAAATATTACTAGATGAGAAACAGAAAATATCAGATAAATTTACTGATTATTTCGTTTTCCCTAGAATTGAAAAAGAAAGAGATAAACAGTTGTATTCAATCGATTATGAATTTAGAGAATATAATAAATTTATCAAAGAAATTTATGGCAAGAAGAAAATTATTTTATTTGGAGAAGACAATTCTGGGAAAACAACTTTGCTTAAAAAAATATATTTATCAATGTGTAAAACAAAAATACCATTATTTTTTGATATTAATGATATAAAAAATAAACGTGTAGATAAAATGATTGAGATTTGTTTTGAGGATCAATATTCTGAAAAAACTGCTGAATTTGCTAAATATCAACAACTGGATAAGCAAAAGAAGGTTGCTATAGTTGATGATGTTAATTTTATAAATAATAGATATTTAAAAAGCTTTATTATAAGTCTAAGCTCAAAATTTGATTATATTGTTTTAGCAAGCAAAAAAGGTTGGAACTTTGATATTAAAAGTGAAGCTGAGGAAGAATTGAATATTTTTAACTCTTTTAAGAAATATAATATATTGGAGTTTTACTCAGATAAAAGAAAAGAATTAATAGAAAAAGTATGTGTTGTTAAGCAACCAGAAAATATAGATGACATAAAGGTTTTTGCAAGGAAAATAGACAATTTTATACATACTCAAATAAAATTATTTAATTTAGACCCGGATTTTATTATTCAATATACTAATTATTTTTGTAATAATGGTTATTCATATAGCAGTGATACTAAGAGTTTTAGTAAAGTATTTGAAGCAAATATTACAAAATCACTAGAAAAGTACACTAATGAAATTAGTGTTGACAAAATGTTTACTTTATTAGCAAAAATAGCTCACTATATACATCTTAATAAAAAATATCCATTAAGTGTAACAGAATATTCTAATATAATTGAAGAATATAATAAAGATTATGGTCAAGAGGTGAAATCTAAGCTATTATTGGATAATTTATGTAAAGCAAAAATAATTAAATATGTCGATGAAACTTTTTACATTAGGTTTACTAATAATAGTTACTTATCATACTTTGTAGCTACAGAGTTATTAATAAAATATAATAATGAAGGAGATTCTATTGATTTTGAGTATATTCTAAACAATATATGTTTCGGTATAAATAGTGATATCATATTATTTGTATCTTACTTAACTAATAATATTAATATTTTAAAATATTTCTATAAGTGCGCTAAAGAATATATGGTGGACTGGGATGAATTATCCTTAGATGCTAAAAATATTGCTTTTATTAATCAAATGCATTCTGAGTTAAAAGTTTGTTTACCAGAAAAATATGATTATGAACAAATAAATAAAATGACAGTTGAGAATGAAAAAAAATTAAGAGAACAGGAACGCATTAAAACTGTTGATATTTATAATTATAATGAGAAAGATGTTAATCTATTAGTTAACAAATTGACCAAATCTTTGAAATATACACAAGTTATTTCTAAGATTTTACCAAGTTTTGAACATGTTTTAAAGATAGATGATAGGGAAGAATTTGTAAAAGCAATATATTCTTTTCCAAATAAGATATTATATTTTTGGTTAAAAGATATTGATAATAATATAAAGGATATAATTGAAGACCTATGTATGACACTTTGGAAAAGTAAATCATCTAATGATTATAACAAAATAAAAGATGAGGCCATTAGGTTTTTGGAAGATATAGTAACTGCTATGATATTAACTTTATATGATAGCATTTCTGCTATATCGACAAATGAAGTAACGATTAAATATTTAGAAAAGTTTAATTATCAAGGTAATACGAATTATCAAATACAAAATCTTATGATGTATGAAGAATTGGATGATATAAAAGAAATAACAAAAAAAGTTCATAGTTTATATAATAATACTGATAAATATATTGTAAAAGTAATGTATAAAAAAATTATTCGGAAGTACTTTTTAAATCATATAAATGACTATAGCTACAGTGAAATGCAAAAGCTATTTGGCAATTGTTTTACAGATAATGAAAAAAAACAATATTTACAAAAACAGTTATCTAGAGTAACAAAATAAAGTAGGTATCATGTTGGTCCTGCCCCAACTGGTCATTTTTATCTCATAAGTTTATGACCTAACTTAAGAGACTATATATACATGTCATCTAGCCACGTTGATGATACCTACAGTAATATTATATTCTAATAGTTCTATATTATACATTTTAAATTTTAATCTTTAAAAATCAGTAGTATTAATGGTTATAGTAATAAATCATTATGAGAATTATTCAATAGGAGAGTATTATGGTGCCGGAGGATTAAAGAAAGAGGATTAATGAGTAAAGCAATACTAAGAAGTTTATACTACTTCTACATAATAAAAGAGTAGGTTCTATAAACACAAAAGAGGTTATTTTTAATTTTAGGAGTTTTGATATAAAGAGATAAATTATGTAAATAATAAGAAAAATTGTTTTAGTAAAATGATAAGTATAAAATAGATTTAACAAAAAGTATTCAGAAAAATGCTTAGCTTATAAAACTGCTTGCAGAAGAAAATTAACTATCTATTTTTAAGAGTTAAAGTTACCCAAAAAGGATAAATAGATGTAATATTGTAAATTGGAGTTAAGTTGCCTGAAAAGATATAATACAGATTTTACTCATATTTGGGATATAACTTAGGATAAAAAAAGTGTTTCAATTGGTGTAGCCCTAATTAATTTGGAATACCATTCATTTTTAATGATAAGTTATTTATCATTATCACAACAAAAGGAAGCGGAAAAAAATGCTAAAGTAAAAAATGAAATAAATGATTCAATTAGTGACTTTTAATTATAAAATAAGTCCACAAATAACTTGAATGGTAAATATATGGTTTGATAATTGTATACTTTAATTTGACAGCAATTTTGACAGCAACGACAGCTAAATTAGATGATATAGAATTATACTGGATTAGAAGTTGAATGAAAAATCAGCTTCTAATCCTTGTTATGTTAGGCTTTATGGGATTCTTTTAAACTAGGCTAAAAGTTTGGAGTATAACTCTTAATCAGGGGGTTCGGGGTTCGAGTCCCTGATGGTCTACCATTTTTGTATGCTGATATAACAGGGATTATAAGGGATTAAAATGAAAATAAATGTAAAATATTGAACTCCTGATTTTTGGAAATCATATGACTAATCAGCACTGCAGCTTATCTCCTATTTAACAAAAATATAGGGGGTTTTTTTATTATGAAGATTAAATTAAATAGCTCAAGTGAAAAAGATGTTATGGAAGGTTTTAAGGAGTTTATGCAGTATAGTAAAGCTAGGAACCTTTCAAAAGCAACATTGTATTATTACCGTAGTAAATTGAACAGATTTTGTGACTGGTTGATTAAGGATGAAGAAATAATTACTCTAGATGAGATAATTAAGCAAACTATTCAGAGATACATAATTAATTTACAGATGAATTACAATTTAAATGATAAGAGTATAAATACTCATTTAAGGGCGGTAAAGGTTTTTTTAAACTATTGTCAGCAGTTTGCTTATGTGGGTGATTTTCGTGTCAAATTAATACAGACTCAGGATAAAGTTAAGGATACTTATACTAATCAGGAGCTAAAGGTTTTATTAAAGAAGCCTAATATTAAGAAGGTTAATTTTGCAGAATTTAGAACCTGGGTAACAATTAACTGGAACTTGAAGAATAACTATAAGTCTGAAGGCTTACTGGTACTGCGGTTTTTGCAGTTCGAGTAAGACTACCCCCGTAAGAAGTAGGTCTGTATTGCCCAAATTTCTAAACAGTAGGAATGCTAAAACTAACGGTGAAATCCCAGGT
>JBDNGI010000058.1:0-3085 GCA_041689345.1 Halanaerobiales bacterium | reverse complement strand
TTGAAGCCATTATACATGGATTAGGATTGCCTCAGGGTTTTCCTGCCGAAGTACATAGGGAAACAGATGAGGTACCTGTGGAGATTTCTGAAGAAGAGATTACTAATCGGAAAGACCTGAGAGATTTACCCATGGTGACGATAGATGGTGAAGATGCTAAAGACCTTGATGATGCTGTTTCTCTTGAAGATCTTGGTGATGGCAAAGTCAGACTTGGTGTTCACATCGCAGATGTCTCCCATTATGTAAAAGAGGATTCAGCGTTAGATAAAGAGGCCTTAGAGAGGGCTACTAGTATCTATCTTGTTGATAGAGTGATACCAATGCTGCCGCGGAAACTATCTAATGGTATCTGTAGTTTAAATCCTCAGGTAGATAGGTTTACAATGTCAGCATTTATAACATATCAATTGAGCCCTTTAAAAATACTAGAACATGAAATAACACCTAGTATTATTAAAACAAATTATCGACTTACTTATAGTGAAGTAAATGAGATTATCGTTAATGATAATTCAGAAATTAAGGAGAAATATCAGGATTTTGTTCCTACCTTAGAGTTGATGAATCAACTAAGAGAAAAGTTAAGAAAAGAGCGTTTTGATAATGGAAGTATTAATTTTGACTTCCCTGAGGTAAAAGTTATACTTGATGATCAGGGGATACCAATTGAAATTAAAAAACGAGAACATGGTCAAGCTGAACAGCTTATTGAGGAATTTATGATTGCAGCTAATAGGATAGTTTCAGAAGACATGAGTTGGAAGGAGATACCTTTCATTTATCGTGTCCATGACCAACCAGATTCTGACCGTTTGCAGGATTTTAATGAGTTTATCCACGATTTCGGGTACCACTTAAAAGGTATCCAGAACGAGGTACATCCTCGGTCATTACAGGATTTACTTGATAAGGTTAAAGGAAAACCAGAAGAACGGGTTATTAACACATTGCTGTTAAGATCAATGAAACAGGCAATATATACCCCTACTAATATAGGGCATTTTGGTCTGGCAATTGACTATTATAGTCATTTTACTTCACCTATTCGTAGATACCCTGATCTAATGATTCATAGAATTATAAATGAAGTTGTTACTAAAGGTACTTTATCCAAAAAAAGAATATCAAAGTTAGAAAAGAAATTACATCAGGTTTCTGAACATAGTTCCCTGCAAGAAAGAAGAGCTATGGAGGCAGAACGTGATTCCGTAGAATTGAAAAAATTAGAGTTTATGAAAGATAAAATTGGCCAGGAATTTGAAGGTATTATTAATGGTGTTACCAATTTTGGAATGTTTGTGGAGCTGGACAATACAGTTGAAGGTCTAATACATGTAGAAGACTTAAAAGATGATTATTATCACTATAATGAAAAACAGCACTGTCTTGTTGGAGAATCCACCAAAAAGGTATATCGCTTTGGAGAAAAAATACGTGTAAAAATTGATAACATTAATCTAGATGAGCGAGAGATTGATTTTGTTCTTGTAGAAGAGTAAGGCCGTTCAATATATGTTCCTTCACTCAACGGTAGCACCTTAACTTCGTTTAGGAATATATATTTCACTAGGAGAAAATAACTAATAGATTAGTGTGTCAAAGCCATTGAAAAAGGGGGAGGATGACGTGGCTAAAGAAGCTGTTCGTACTATTGCTCGCAATAAGAAGGCCAGGCATGATTTTAATATAGAAGAAGTTTATGAAGCAGGTATTAAACTTAAAGGGACAGAGATTAAATCTATCAGAGAAGGAAAAGTAAACTTGAAAGATAGCTTTGCCCTGGTAGAAGATGAAGGGGTTTTTCTGTATAATATGCATATAAGCCCCTATTCTCACGGCAACCGGGCAAATCATGAGCCTGAAAGAAAGCGAAAACTGTTATTAAATAAAAGCGAGATCAGAACTTTCGTTGGCAAGACTACAATGAAGGGCTATACTCTTGTTCCTTTAAGTCTATATTTGAAAAGGAATCTTGCTAAGGTCGAACTGGCACTTGCCAAAGGTAAAAATGTCCGTGATAAAAGAAGGGATATCGCCAAGAAAACTGCTCAGCGTGAGATGGAGAGAGCCTTTAGGGAGCGTCAGAAATATTAAAGTATCAAAAAAAGTATAGTGTAATTTTTTAGTTGTCATATATGATAAGTAAACTTAATAAGGAGGACTAGTTTTATAAAGCTAGTCTTCTTTATATCTCAGCGGTCCTATTAAGACTATCAGCGAATGGTTATCATCTTTAGGGTCTCTTAGGGCTTTTATAAGACAGGAGTAAGTATTGCTAGAAACTAATATTGCGGTATTAATTATATAGTAGAGAATGTAATAGGGAGTATATTGATTATTACGGTAAGTATATTGAGTAGAGAGGATGATTTTAATGAAGAGATATGAGATTGAGGATGTAGAAACCCCAAATCTTTATGAAGAGTATTTTAAATTTGATAGAGTACCAGTTATCAATTTTGAAGATGTTGAAGTAAAAATGAATAGGCCAGAAGAGATCTGGATAACTGATACAACTTTTCGTGATGGACAGCAGGCCCGGGCACCATATGAGGTAGATCAAGTTGTAGAATTATATAAATACCTCCATAGATTAGGGGGGAAGAATGGTGTTATTCGTCAATCTGAATTCTTTATTTATAATGAAAGGGATAGAGAGGCGGTTGTTAAATGTCTTGAACTGGGTTATAAATTCCCCCAGGTTACCAGTTGGATACGTGCAGTTAAAGAGGATTTTCAGTTAGTGAAAGAGCTTGGATTAAAGGAGACTGGGATTCTAACTTCAGCTTCTGATTATCATATTTTTCTTAAACTTAATCTTAGTCGTAAAGAAGTTATGGAAAAATATACAAGTGTAGTATATGCAGCACTAGAAGAGGGTATAGTACCACGCTGTCATCTAGAGGATATTACTAGGGCTGATTTCTATGGGTTTGTAATTCCTTTTGTTCAAAAGTTAATGGATATGTCTAATGATAGTGGAATACCTATTAAAATAAGGGCCTGTGATACTATGGGTTTAGGCCTGCCGTATGCTAATGCATCTTTGCCACGCTCTGTACCGAGAATATTTGATATTTTG
>JBDNGI010000057.1:0-1802 GCA_041689345.1 Halanaerobiales bacterium | reverse complement strand
TCATGGAATCATAAGCTAGCAAGACTAGCTCGAGAAACAGATAATCGAAAGGATTATGATTATTTTCAGATTAATTAATTTTGTTAATAGCATAATATAGTGGCACGTATTACATTTGTAGAAGACTAAAGGATGACCTAAAATTTAGTTCTTGTGTAGTATTATAGTGCTGTTGAAATATTATAAGGAGTTGGTCAAATGGATAAGGAAAGTTTTTATAGACAGAAAATAGAAGATATATTTAAGTTTTTAAAAACAGGGAAAGAAGGTATTACTGACTCTGAAGCAAAGAAACGGCTGGAAGAAAACGGTCCTAATGAACTAACTGTTGCTAAAGGTACTCCATTGTGGGTATTGTTCTTTCAGCAGTTTGGTGATGTTTTAATGCTTTTGTTGTTAGCAGCATCATTAATGTCATTTTTGATACAAAATTATCGTGTTGGAATAGTAATGTTACTTATTACAATAATTAATGCGGTTATTGGTTTTTTTCAAGAATTTAAAGCAGAAAAAATTATGGCTTCACTGGATGAATTGGTTCAATCACCTGCTAAAGTAATTAGAAATGGGGAAGTTAGTGAAATACCACAACAGGAATTAGTAGTTGGTGATATTGTCTCTTTGGATGAAGGGGATAAAGTACCTGCTGATTTACGGGTTATTGAGGCTTTTAATCTTAGGACAAATGATGTCTCTCTAACAGGCGAGTCTATGCCTCAGGAGAAAACCAGTAATAAAATAACTGAAGAAAAGCCCTTGGCTGACAGGGATAACATGGCTTATCTAGGTACAAATGTAGCCTCTGGAACAGCTAAAGGTATTGTAGTAAGAACTAGTATGGATACTGAGATGGGGAAAATTGCTGCATTGACTCAGCAGGAAGAAAAAACCAGTTCACCATTACAACAAGAGTTAAAAGTAGTAGCAAATCGTATTGCCATCTTTGCTGTTATTATTGGATTTATACTTTTTGGGGTCATTATTTATCAGGGCTTCGGTGTGAACTTTGCTATTATCTATGGTCTTGGTATAGCAGTTGCTGTAGTACCACAGGCTTTGCCAATGCAGATAACAGTTGCCTTATCACAGGGAGTTAATAGTCTTGCAAAAAGGAATGCTGTAATAAAAAAACTGTCTTCTGTAGAGACATTAGGCTCAACAAATGTTATAGCTACTGATAAAACAGGTACCTTAACAAAAAATGAAATGACAGTAAAAAATGTCTGGTTTAATGGTCAGGAATATGACATTACTGGCCTTGGTTATAAAACAGAAGGAGATATAGAGAAGGATGGAAAAAAATTAACTGAAGAAGAAATAGATGAATTAGAAATAATGTTTGATGCAGCCACGATGTCATCAAATGCCGAGATTCATCCACCAGATGATATCCATGCTGGATGGTATCCCATAGGTGATCCTACTGAAGCTGCTCTAATAACACTCTCCACTAAATTAGGGACTCGTTCACCTGATGAGGATGAGGAAAACCCTGAACTCCATGAGTTTAGTTTTGATTCTGTCAGAAAGAGGATGAGTTCCATACGGCAGTTTGAAGATGATAAAGTACTAACCATGAAGGGCGCTATTGGTAGTGTGCTTTCCATTTCCAAATACATATATAAAGATGGTAAGAAAGTTGAAATAACAGAAGGGGATAAAAAGAAATTAAATCAAATTAATGAAAAATATTCACAAAAGGCTATGCGTGTACTTGCTATTGCCTATCGAAAACTTGCTGAAGATGAAACAGATTATGTAATAGAGGAAATTGAAAGGGATGTTATTTTTCTCGGTCTTGT
>JBDNGI010000056.1:0-2486 GCA_041689345.1 Halanaerobiales bacterium | reverse complement strand
GTATTTACAAGGCACACCAAGCCTCATCCAAATCTATGATTTGGGTGGGGTAGTTGACCTTATACACCCTAACTGCTTATATTAGTTTACTAAATCTATTATTAAAAGTCAAACTTTCATGGAGCAAATTTCAAAAAATCAGACTGTAAAACAATTCTCTCCAACTAATATCATCTATATTATATTCGGTAGATATTTATCATGAGATTATTAGCAGGTTATAGATAAAGGTTGATTAACACATATACTGTCCCCTTCATACTATATAGCGAGAGATAGACTATTGCAATAGATATCTTCGGGATAGAAAGAAGGGATTATTATTATTATATATTCATACAATTTAATTGATGATATTTGTCTTGTAAGATTTTCCCAAATTAGTGGAGCACAGCTTTTAAGTAAAATAAAAAATATAGATATAGATTTGATTCATATTGATATTTTTTTAGAAGAGTTAACTCTTTGTATTAAAAATGATTACTTACAACAATTAAAAACGATAATAGAAGAAAAATCATTAAAATATAATTTAACAAAAAATCTCACATTCGTTAGAATTCGATTTAATGACCCTGATGAAATAATGTCCAACATCAATAAAACAGTTAAAATACTTTCAGAGAATATGATACCATATATAGAGTTAGGACTGACTGTAAATAGATTATATATTATATTGGAAAATAAATATAAAAATAATTTTATTACTCACTTTCCGAACCCTTGAAAAAAATTAGATTATTTACTTAAATTATAAATTGCTGGACATCCAAGCTAGAGTGTATTATAATGGAATCAAACTTATGTTTAGACAGGGGAGATTTCATTATGTCAAAAAAATATCAGTTTATTGAAGAAAGAATTAAAGTTGTTTTACCGGGATTTATGGCCTCAGCAAATGCTTTTTTAGAAAAAATTAAGTTCGTAGAACAAATTAATGAAGCTGTAGATTGGGATCCCAAACAATGGCATGTTTCACCAGGTGTTTTATTAAAAGCAGTTGTTTTAAATACTTTTACTAGATTACGTGCCCCCTTATATCATGTAGGAGCAGCCTTTGCGGAAATTGATACTGAACGTCTCTTCGGTAAAGGAGTAACTACTGATAAAATCACTGATTCAGCTATTGGTGAAGCCTTAGAAAGAGTATATGCTGCCAATGCCGGAAAACTATTTCAGACACTTAGTTTAACTGTATTCAAAAAATATGAATTAGCAATTAACCGGCTCCATTCTGATACTACAAGTATTTCTTTCTATGGAAATTATGAAGACGAACAAGAAGCTAAAAATAATCCTACTGAAAAACAAAAGCCAAAATCTTTAAAAAATCAAGATAAACTCAATATTACTTTTGGTCATAATAAGGATCATCGACCTGGTTGTAAGCAAATGAAGTTAGGACAAATAAGTAATGAAGCTGGTATTATGCTTGGCTGTTATTCTATGGACGGTAACACCTCTGATGTAACCTGGAATAAGGAAGCTCTAAAAATGATTAAAGAAATACAACAGGAATTCAATCTGGGCAATTCTATCTATGTAGCAGATTGTAAGTTGATGACAAAAAAATTATTTTTAACCATGACTGGAGAAGACGGCATCCTATTTCTATCACGAGTCCCAGCCAGTTTCGATAGTAAATTAGAATCCAAAATACGAGAAAAAGCCTATCAAGAAGATAATTGGGATGATATCGGCAAAATTAGTAATACTAAAAAAGCCTGCACCTATGCAATTCAAGCCTTTAAAGAAGAAGCATATGGTGTACCAACTCGCTTAGTAGTGGTAAAAAGCAGTGCTAGTTTAGCGTCATTTGAAGCATCTCAGAAAAAGAAGAAATTACAGCTAGAAGATGCTATTAAAAAACTAAATAAAAAGACCTTTGCCTGTGAAAAAGATGCCCGGCAAGAATGGGAACTTTTCTGTAAAAAATATGGAAAAGAACCTTATCTTTTTTCAATGGATCTAGAAAAAATCAAAACAGAAAAAAGACCCAGAGGAAATCCCGGAAAAAACCCTAAACCGCCTAAAATTATTATCGAATGGTCGTTGAATGTTAAATTAGAAAAACTAGATGCTGAAGCCATGAAATTGTTACGTCAGAAAGCCGAAAGTTTTGTTTTGATCTCCAATGTACCAGAGAATATGTCAACACCAGCTGAGCTTTTAGAAGAATACAAAGGACAGATAGTTGTTGAATTAAATTTTAAAGCATTGAAGTCGCCAGCATTAACATCAACTGTATTTTTAAAAAAAGAGGAACGAATCGAATCAATGATGATGTTAATAGGTGTATCCTTAATGATACGAGCTCTCATGCTATATCAGCTCCGGAAAGGATTTAAAGAAAGTGGTGAACATCCACGGATTGGCTATTCAGGTACTGTTTTAAAAACGATTACCATGGGTCTTTTCCAATATGCTATGGAATCATTATCAATACAACGAGAGCCAGGTGGTGATTATTTAATCTACATAGC
>JBDNGI010000055.1:0-2882 GCA_041689345.1 Halanaerobiales bacterium | reverse complement strand
TAATTGCTGCACCCAATCCACTCACATAAAAACCTGGTACAATAGCTGCTGCAAATAATAACATAAATCCATTAATAACAAAGAGAAATAGGCCAAAAGTTAAGATGGTAAATGGTAGTGTCAGAATAGTAAAAATTGGTTCAATGATTGCATTGATAAAGCCTATCACCAGGGCACTAATTAAAACTGTAAATAAACCCTGAATATGAATACCAGCGACCATTGCAGAAGTAGCCATTAAAACAACCATAGTTGTTAAAAGACTAACAAAAAAAGACCTATTTCTACCCTCATAATGATATTCTTTTTTCATTTTATAGATCAACTCCTTTATATTTATTATATTGTAAATACCTATCTTTTGCTAGTATATTGTTTTAATTTTAACTATGAAAACCCACCCTTTTAAAATCAAGGCAGGTTTTATGATTTAATTTCTTTGAGAAGCAAAAAACTTCTTAAACTTAGTCAATATACCGCTTTTTTCTTGATAAAAGACAGGCTCTAAAAGCTCTAATTGCTGATCAGCTACCAGCCTCTGATTGTTATCTCTAAGGAGATCAACATTATTCCCTGTTAACTGCCTAATCCTGGCCAGTCCTTCAACAAGACACTCACTCCTTCTATCCAAAGAATGAAGATCAGAACCAATAAGCTGAACCAGATTATGTCTGACAAGTAGTTCTGCTGTTTCCTGGACCTTTTTTCCAAAGATACCGATTAGGCTGCTGGCATTTACCTGGGCATAGATACCCTCTTTAAGCCAGTTATATAGTAGATTAAGGCCTTCCATTACCTGCTGATAGCGCTCTGGATGACAGATAACAGGACGATAACCCATTACCTTCAGGTCATATAGGGTATCTTCAGTATATGAGGGAAATCCCCTAATGGGGAATTCCAGCAGGATATACTTACTACCATTAATAGTAGGTACAAGTCCCTGAGCCAGATCCCGACTCAAACCAGGATATATAAAAACCTCTGCACCAGGGTAGATTCTAAGTCTGATCCCCCGTTTATCCAACTCCCTCTGTAGTTCAGCTACCCTGTCGATAATTTCCTGAACTGAGCTGCGGAAGCCCTCTTCCATAAAGTGGGGAGTAGCCACTATCCCTTTAATCCCATCTGCTGCAGCTTTTTCTGCTATAGCTAAGGACTCTTTAAGGTTTTCAACACCATCATCCACTCCCGGTAATATATGACTGTGTATATCAATCAATGCAGTCAGCCTCCCTTATCCACTACTCTGCTGTCCATAATAGTAGTAGTAGTTATAATTAGAGTTATTATGTGCCGGGTATTTATTAAGAACAACACCTATAATATTGGCATGGGCCCTTTCCAGGGTTATCTGTGCCCTCAACATCATCCTTTGATCAGTCTCCTGTGAGGCAATTACAAGCATGGTTCCATCAACTTTATTGGCTAAGATGGCAGCATCTGTAACAGCAACTACCGGTGGGGTATCTACTAATACTATATCTGCCTTTTCACTGGCTTCTGCCAGCACTTCTTCCATCCGCTGTGAATTTAATAACTCGGCTGGGTTTGGTGGAATAACACCTGTTGATATTAAACTTATATTTTCAGTATTTGTCTCCCTTAAGCACTCTGCAAATTCTATCTCTCCAGTCAAAACACTACTAAGACCGTTAAAGTTAGTCATCTCAAAAAATTTATGCTGCATTGGTTTCCTCAGGTCAGCATCTATAATGATAACCTTACTACCATTTTGAGCCATAGATAGTGCCAGGTTAACCAGAGTAAGGGATTTACCCTCAGCAACAGCAGTACTTGTCACAACTATTGTCTTTAAAGGCTTATCAGGACTGATAAAGCTCAGGTTTGTCCTCATATTCCTGTAGGCCTCAGAGACTGGAGACTTAGGATAATTCTTAACTATCAATTCATCTTTTCTGGTCTTTAAGGACTGTCTGCTGGTAAATAGATTTTTAAACATTACGATCAACTCCATACCCCTTGTCATGATCAATCATATCCATATCTGGTATAACACCTAGTACTGTTAAGCCAGTTAAACGCTCCACATCTTCCTCTTCCTTGACAGTAGTATCCAGATACTCTATCAAGAATATAATGAATACACCGATAAAGACAGCCAAAAATGCAGCAATTACTACATTAAGTTTTGTCCTTGGTTTAATTGGAATTTCTTTGATAATAGCCGGATCAACTACAACTATATCTGAACTCTGCATGGCTTCCTGTATCTGGACCTCTTCCCTGCGCTCCATTAGAATAAGATAGATATTCTCAGCTACCTTGCTCTCTCTCTGCAAGCGAGCCAGATTAAGCTCTTTAGTAGGGAGTTTGTTTAGTTCATCTTCCAGTACAACTATCCGCTGTTCCAGGCCATTTACCTTGGCGGCTGCAGTAAGCAGGGTAGTTTCCAGGGTGACTATCTTCTGTTTCAATGTCTGGTAGAGAGGGTTGAGGGTCTCAGTCCTACTGCTGATTATCTCTGCAACTGCATCTGATAGGACTCCCTTGACCACAGCTATCTGTCTCTTTATTTCAATTACTTTAGGGTGCTTCTCAGTATATATCTCCAGTAAACCGGCCAGTTCAATCTCCAGGTTGACCAATTTCTCACTATTTCTTAAGACAACAGGGTTATTGGTAATTGTCTTTGCAGAAATAATCTCCCTGTCCTCCTGCTTGAACTGTTTTCTAATCTCTACAAGAGCCAGTTGGGCCTCTTCTATATTAAGTTGGGTCTCTGCCCTATTTGTTTCTAATTCAGTTAACTGTCCTAATATCTCTTTGCCATATTCCTCTGGCAGTACAACACCGTTTTCCATCTTATAATCTAATAGTTTATCTTCCAGTACCGCTAGATTAGCCTTAACTGTCTCCAG
>JBDNGI010000054.1:0-5649 GCA_041689345.1 Halanaerobiales bacterium | reverse complement strand
TACAATCAATACCACTCTCTGAAACCAGAGGATCTATAATATCAAAGAGCCCTTTAGATAGGTCTGATTGTTCACTACAAGGTTTTCCACGAGACATATTTAACTTAAGATTTTGTTTTTTATAGTCTTCATATCTTTTATCTATTTTGTTTTTAAGTGTTAAAAGTTCTTCTTTAGAATAATCATGATATGTATTCACTTTTTCCCAACCTTTTTATATTTATTTATTACTTGTAATTTTAATATAAATTTAGCAAAAATACAAATGGTATTATATAAATTCTGAACTTATTGTCAAATATTTTATATAATGAAATGTTATTAAACATTTTTTTTGTCATTATTATCAAATTTTAGTTGAATAAAGAAAATCGAAAATGCATAATGATTAAAGGATTTGAGTACTAATTGAAGAATATAAATAAGTAATCAATACATTAGTACTATTAATAAGGCTTTTATAGCATTATATAATTTATAAAATATTATACTTAAATACTGGAGTTGAATTTAAAATGAATGAAAAAGAGGCTATAGGTGGCAGAGCATATAGTAATGGAGTACGTTTGATGGATAACAAATACTCTGTTAAAGCCTATTATAATAAGAACGATAGTCTTAAAGTAGAGGTAAGTAAAGTGAAAAGGAGTAAATATCTTAAATATATAAAAAAAATTCCTGTTTTACGGGGCATAATTAGTTTATTATTTGCTGTCATTATGTTTTTAAAAGAGGGGATAAATAAACCCAAAAAATACTGGGCCATACTTTTGATGATTTTAATAGATATTATATATATGCTATTACCCTCAACAGTAAGTGAGAATACGATGAATTTATTGATGCTTTTATATTTATTGCTTCCTATTTTTTTACTTATTAAGTTTAAAAATATTATTTCGGAAGTCTTAAAATACCATGGTGCAGAACATAAAGTAGTTAATTATTATGAGGGTGATTATCAGGGAGATATTAGTTCTTACTCCAGACTACACAAACGATGTGGTAGTAATATTGTTTTTTATTATATTATTATAAGCTTATCTACATTGTTTTTAAATATAGCAATAAATTCACTTCTTTTAGAATTTATCTTTCTAGGAATTGCATATGAAGCTATTAAATATACACCTGATAAATTGCTATTTCTTCCATACTTATTTCAGAGAATTGTTACTAAAGAACCGGAAGAAAAACATATTAGAGCAGCACAAATGGCTTTAGAAGTTTTAATAGAAAGATAATAAATCTAAAAACAGATAGAAGAATCAAGAATTAAAGATACTTCATATAAATATTTTGATATATATGTTGATAATATAAGTTAATGGGGGAGGGGATGTTTTTATGGAAGAACTCAAAATCGCTATAATCCAAATGAGGATTGTAAATGATAAAAAGAAAAATATTAGGAAAGCAGAAGAGATGATTAAACAAGCAGTTGCTAGTGATGTCGATTTAGTAGTCCTACCAGAGATGTTTAATTGCCCTTATCAAACAGATTTATTTCCCATCTATGCTGAAGAAGAGAATGGCTATACTAGTCAACAGTTATCCAGAATGGCTAAAGAGAATAAGATATATTTAGTTGGTGGGTCGATACCGGAGAAAAGTGGAGATAAGATTTATAATAGCTCTTTTGTCTATAATAATAAGGGTGAACAGACGGGTAAATATAGAAAGGTTCATCTTTTTGACATTGATATTGAAGATGGACAGACTTTTAAGGAATCAGATACTTTGAGTAGTGGTCGTGATATCAATGTGATTGAAACACCTTTTGCTACAATAGGGGTTATCATCTGTTATGACCTGCGGTTTGCTGAACTTTCCCGGAAATTAGTTGAAAAAGGGGCAGAGATAATTATAGCCCCTGGAGCATTTAATATGACAACAGGTCCTGCACATTGGGAAATCCTTTTCAGAACACGAGCCCTTGATAACCAGGTGTATATGCTGGGTGCTGCTCCAGCTAGAGATGAAGACAGTAATTATATCTCTTATGGGAATTCAATAGTTGTAGACCCCTGGGGAAGGGTATTAAATAGACTTGGGAAAGATGAGGGTATTCTAATAGAAAAATTAAATTTGAGTTTAATTAGTAAAATTAGAGAAGAGTTACCTTTATTAAAACATATAAGGAAAGACTTATATTGAACCAAATACAAAAAACTGGCAGTCGAGTGCATAAATATAGCTAAAGTTATAGTTCACTAAACTTAGCAGATTTTAAATTAATAATTTGGTAATTCAATGCCCCGTAAATTTCTATATGTATCAACTGCAAAGGTATCGGTCATTCCAGCTACATATGATGTTATACTCATTATTGCTTTATATGATTCTATATGGAAATCAAATTTATATTCTTCGGGAATGAGTTTAAGAACCATTTTACTACTTGCTTTCTCCTTGTCTTTTAAGGCATAGAGAAATGTGTCCAGTAATCCTGGCAATACTTTAAAACCTGCTGCTTCAATCTGAATTACTGGTTTATGTGCGTAAATCTTATTAATAGATAGTTCAATGATTTCCTTTAGTAAATAACTTGATTCAATTAAATCGGTCAGATTTGAATCAAATGTACAATCAAGAATTTTATCTTCATTATTTAGAAAAACCTTGGCGATTTGATTAACCAGGCTATTAATAGCTTTAGCTCGCAAATACCCTATTGTTTCTTTTTTATTATTAATAATGGCCAAGCTGTTAGTAGTTGTCTCTCCACTTTTTGCATTGCAGATCTCCATTAACCAGTTATATGTTTGCTTATAGGAAACCAGACCGTGGTTAAAACCATCTTCCAAATCCATAATTGTATAGCAGATATCATCTGCTGCTTCGGTTAAGAAAGCTAATGGATAACGATGCCATCTGTCCCCTTCTTCTTTCTGTGGGATTTTTAAGCCATCAGCTATTTTTTTATAGTTTTCTAAATCACATTGAAATAAGCCGGGTTTTTTTTCACTTGATAATTTTTGGTTTTGTTTCTTGATTAATGACGGTCTAGGATATTTAATAAATGCAGCCAGGCTAGGATATGTCAAACCATAACCACCTGTTTGCTGGGTTTTTTTCTCATTACTATGTGTTAAGATATGAAAACCCATTGCATTCCCTTCAAGTTTAAGGAAATCTTCCTTTTCTTTTTTTCCTAGCATTTCAATTATTTCTTTTCCCCTCTGGCTGTGGTAGTATTCAGCAATGGCATCTTCTCCAGAATGTCCAAATGGGGGATTACCTATATCATGAGCTAAACAGGCAACACTGCAAATAGCCCCTAGTTCCCACCCCTGTATATTGTTATTTTTTTTATGTAGTTCATTTCCGACAATTGTTCCTAATGACCTACCAACTGAAGCTGCTTCTAGACTATGTGTGAGTCGAGTGTGTATTATATCGGTCTCAGGGAAGGGAAATACCTGTGTCTTTCCGTTTAGACGCCGAAAATATGTAGAAAATATTATCCTATCAAAGTCTTTCTGGAACTCAGTTCTATTTGGGTTATGATTTTTTTTACTATATCCAAGCCTATAGGGTGTTAAAAGTCTATTCCATTCCATAAATTAGCCCTCCGTAAACAGATAGTTAAGAAAATATTCTCATTAAAACATTATAGCTTGTGTTAAATATATCTAAATTTTAGCTATTTATAATTATAATAAATATTTCGTTAAAAGGTGAAAAACACCTGCATACTAATTGGGATTATTATTAAATTTTAAAGAAATTTATAAGTTTTTTAGATACAATAATTGGGAGAGAAGAATATCCACATCAATTTAGTATATGATTCTACTAGAAACTTTAAAAAATAAAGATATAGGGGTAATATTGGTTTAAAGAATCAAATATAATAAAGTATATTATATTTTAATACTAGGGGGGGTAGGTTTTATTACCTACTCCTTCCGCTATATAGGTTTCAAATCAATAAGAACCTTTGGTTTTAATCTATTTAACTTTTGTATGTAAAGAGGCTATCTGCTAGTATACAGCTAGCCTCTTCTGATATTAAGTCTTATAATTCGTAATGAAGTGCTTGTACTAATTTGTCTACGGTGATAAAGCTATAACCATTCATTTTTAGTGTTTCAATGAGTTCTGGTAGAACATTGATGGTAGCATCTAAATTTTGCTCCTGTCCTCCAGCTGAATGGAAAAGAATAATAGAATCATTACTAATATTTGGTATGGTATTTATTAAAATTTGATCCACATTCTGATCTTTCCAGTCTGCAGAGTCAACATTCCAATTAACTATTTTATAATTCATTTCTTGAGCAGTTTGTAATAAAGTATCAGATACAAATCCCCAGGGTGGTCTAAGAAAACGTATATTGACACCTGTTTGCTCGTTAATTGCTTTTTCTGTATCTTCAATCTGTAATATTAACTCTTTTTTATTAAGTTTGGATAAATTAGGATGAGACCAGGAGTGGTTAGCTATAACATGTCCATCTTCGACTATTTTTTTTACTACAGCAGGGTAAATGTTTACATTAGAACCTACTACAAAGAAGGTTGCAGGTATACCATAGTCTTTTAGTATTTCCAGAACCCGTTCTGTATAATATGAGTCTGGGCCATCATCAAAGGTAAGAGCAACCTGATTAGTCATTGATTTTCCTTTATAATATAATGTGTTAGGGTATTTAATATGGTATTGAGGACCTTTATATGGTTTCCTTGTCTTTAATACTGGGATTTTTAAATTTTGTTTTACATCGATACTATAATCATTTAATTTATTAAACATAATAAGTTCTTCAATAGATATTTTAAATTTACTGGCTATTTTATAAATTGAATCTCCGGCTTTAACCTGATATATTTGAGGATATCTATATCTCAATGGTATAGATAAAGGTTGTTTTGTATAAAGTTGGTTTTTATAGGTTAATTTATTTTCTTCTGCCAGGACAGAGATAGGTATATTTAGCTTTTGTGAAATTTTGTATAGTGTATCTCCATTTTGTACTCGATAAAGATCAGGACGCTCAGTATTAGGTATAATAATTACTTGATCTTTAAAAATATCTTCTGGAGTATGAAGATTATTGGTGTTAATTATTTCATATACAGTTAAACCATATTGTTCAGCAATATTAAAAAGGTCTTCTCCAGAGGAAACACGATGAACTTGTTCAGCCTGTATGGATATTGTAAACACTATTAACAATAATATTAATAGTAATATATTATGACTTTTAATTTCTTTCACCCCCTTATATCCTGGATTCCCGGAAAGTATAACGATGAAAAGCATTAAGAACGCTGTAAAATGAATAATTACAACGTTTTTTCTTGACTTTATCCTCGTTACATAATATAATGTATAACGAGGATAGGTGGTGATTACCATGGGTATTATTTTCCAAACAAACAAGAAGACAGGTATTACGTATGCCTATGAAAATGAAGCCTATTGGGACAAAGAAAAACAGCAGTCAAGAGCAAAAAGAAAGCTCATAGGGAAGGTGGATCCAAATACTGGTGAAATTGTACCGACAAGACCATATAGGAAAAGAGATCAGTCAAATCAGAATATGGCATCCAAATCCGGTCCACTACAAATAATGAAGATGCAAAGGTGCTTTTACGGAGCAAGTTATTTGTTTGATCAAATCGGTAAGGTAACGGGCGTAG
>JBDNGI010000053.1:0-2849 GCA_041689345.1 Halanaerobiales bacterium | reverse complement strand
TCGTTAAAACAGGATAGTACTGGACGAGTGGTTACTTCAGATGGATATTCAATTCAACCTGAAATATTTATCCCACAGGATGCAACTGAAATAAGTATTACATCAGATGGTACAGTTTCAGTTCAAATTGCAGGGGGTAATCAACCACAGCAGTTGGGCCAAATACAATTGGCTCGTTTCTCAAATCCCGCGGGTTTGAATAGTATGGGTAGGAACTTATTCGATGCCACAACAGCTTCTGGTGATCCGATGGTAAATAATCCTGGTGCTGCTGGTTACGGTACTATTGTCCAAGATTTTCTAGAAATGTCCAATGTCCAGGTTGTAGAAGAGATGATTAATATGATTGCTGCCCAGAGGGCTTATGAAGTTAATTCCAAGGTTATACAAGCTGCAGATCAAATGCTAAGTACAGCAACACAGCTTAGACGTTAGAAAGGTAAATCATGAGATTAGTTAATGGAAGGTATGTATTAATTATACTGTTTTTGACTGTATATATTACGGCAAATATAGTAAGTGCAGAGACTATTAATATTAAAATTCTACGTGAAATAACAATCAGCTCTGAATGGATAACATTAGCTGATATTGCCGAATTTGAAGGTATTAGTGAAGAAGATTTAATAAAGCTTAAGAAAATTAGGATTAGTAGAACTCTTCTACCAGGTTATACGAAGTCGATTCCACGTGGACAGATAGAATTACTTATGGAAAATGAGGGCTTTAATCTTAGTGATTTTAATTTAGATATTCCGGGTTTAGTTGATGTGAAGACTGCTACTAGATGGTTAAGTGAAGCAGAGATAATTGAAGAAGCCAGAGATTATTTAATTGATTATTTAGGATATCAACGGGATAAATTAGTAATCGAACAGCGATTTAGCCCCCCAAAGGTTGCCTTGCCTGATAAGGAATATCGGCTAGAATTTGAAATCGCACCTGGAAGCAATAAATCCGGAAATATTTCGATGCAAACCTTGATATTAGTTGATAATGTGATTTTTAAAAAGATTTATTTAGGCTTTAATGTAAAAGTACTGCGTGAGGTATATATAGCTAAAAGGGCGATTTCGGTGGGAGAAAAAATACGACAAGATGATTTCTATTTAGATGTTAGAGGCCTGGATAATTTCAGGGGTGACTTAATACTTGACTTTAATAACAGCATTATATTAGATGGTGTTGTGAATATACCTATAAATAAAGAAGGTGTTTTAACAAGTTATCACCTTACTATTCCTGATATAGTTTTTCCCGGTGATCAACTTCAAGCCGAAATAATTGTGGGTAATATACAAGTTACTATAATGGTAAAAGCTCGTCGGACCGGGAAAAAAGGTGAATATATTACTGTTGAGAATATAAACAATGGCCATAGATTTCAGGCTCAAATAATAAATTCTCATTTAGTTAGGTTAGTCCAATAAGGAGGACCTAAAGATGAATTATAAAAGAAAGATCTATAAAGTATTTATGATTTCAATGATTTTTATATTGTTCTTTAATGTAAGTACCTATGCGACATCACTATGGAGTGATGAAAGTGCAGATATATATAAGAGTAAAAAGAAAGAGTATCAACTTGGTGATGTAGTAACTGTTATAATAGAGGAAAGTACTAATGCAGTGAATAGTGCTAATACCAGTGTGAGTCAAGGTAGTAGTGTAGATGCCGGAGCTGGAGTGGGTCTATTAGACTTTTTAAGTAATTTTGGTATTAGTTATTCAGATCAAGATGATTCTGAAGGACAGACAGAAAGAAGTGGTAGTATTACAGCAGATATTACTACATTAATTGTTGAGGAGTATTCTAACGGTAATTTTAAAATAGAGGGTACTAAGACAACTAAAATAAACGGTGAAAAACAAATTATTAAGCTTGCTGGAATAGTTAGGGCAGAAGATATTGGTGAAGACAATAGCATATCTTCTAAAAAAATTGCTGATGCCAGTATTGAATTTAAGGGAAAAGGTGTTGTTGCAGCCAAGCAGGAGCCCAACATTTTCCAAAAGATATTAAATTGGATATTTTAAGTTATGATTGAGACGCTATCAATATGAATACTTGTATAAGTAGCTAGTGTAAATTAACAACCTTGATTAACAGGAGATGAGATCATGAAACTAAAGAAGGGAAAATTATATCTAATATTATTTATACTGGTTCTTGTCTTAAATATAAACGCTATTACTAAAGCGGCTTCCTATAATGATCCGGTGGTTAATATAGGAGATATTACCAGGATTAGGGGTGTTAGAGAAAATCAGTTGTATGGTTTTGGTTTAATAATTGGCCTGGCCGGTACAGGTGATTCTAATAGATATCAACCTACTATTCAGAGCCATGCAAACATGTTAAACAATATGGGAATAGAGGTTACGTCCGACCAGGTCAATAGTCGTAATGTGGCTGCAGTTATGGTAACTGCTTCACTGTCAGTAACTGATCATATTGGTGATACTATTGACGTTACTATTAGTTCACTAGGTGATGCTGATAGTTTGCAAGGAGGCACTCTATTTATGACCCCGTTGAACGCTGCTAATGGTGATATATATGCTGTAGCTCAGGGACCTATTTCGATTGGTGGATTTAATGCCCAAGGTGGTGGGGGTCAGGTAAGACAGAACCACCCTACCGTAGCAATGATACCTAATGGAGCGATTGTAGAGCGAGAGGTACCTTTTGAGTTAAGTAATCAGGAATTGACTTTCCTTCTGGATCAAGCTAATTTTGAAACTTCCAGGAATATCGCTTTAGCAATAAATAGATATTTTGATGTTTTACATGCTAAGACAAAAATTGCCGAAGCTGTAGATCAATCACAAATACTAGTTAAGGTACC
>JBDNGI010000052.1:0-2572 GCA_041689345.1 Halanaerobiales bacterium | reverse complement strand
GATTCGATTTCGATGAAGGAAATTGTAAAATTGTTATTTTTGCTGAAAAAGTCAAGTTGGTAAAGTCTTTTCCCAAATAACTAAAATAACTGGAATTCCTAAAGGATAAAGAGAAGTAACTGCGGCTGCAAAACTGAGAGACCTGGTTTTTTCTTGACTTTATAGCTATAGTTTGTTAAAATGGTAAAAATAATTATTGAAGAAATAAGCAAAAATATATAGATAATAATTTTTAAATTAGAGTATTCTATTATTAATATTTATCTGACTGGAGAATTTTATTTTTTTATGAATATACATATGATTAATGTTTATAGGAAATGATTTATAATATAAAGGGGGGCTACTTAGATGGATAAAGTAATTAAGGAAGGTTTAACATTTGATGACGTACTTTTAATACCTGCTAGATCAGAGGTGTTACCAAGGGATATAGAGACTAAAACTCACCTTACTAAGAGTATTTCTTTAAACATACCTATTATTAGTGCAGGTATGGATACTGTTACAGAGGCTAGGATGGCAATTGCTGTGGCTAGACAGGGTGGTATTGGTATAATACATAAGAACATGAGCATACGACGTCAGGCTGAAGAAGTCGATAGGGTTAAAAGGTCGGAAAGTGGTGTAATTGTAGACCCCTTCTATTTAACACCAGAAAAACCTATTAGTGAAGCTGAGGCACTGATGTCTAAATATAAAATCTCCGGTGTGCCAATTGTAGATAATGAACGAAGATTAGTGGGTATTATTACTAATAGAGATCTGCGTTTTGTTAAGGATTATACCAGAAAAATTGAAGATGTAATGACTTCTGATGGGTTAGTAACTGCACCTGTTGGGACTACAGTTGAGGAAGCCAAGGAGGCTTTGCAGGAACATAAAATTGAGAAACTACCCTTAATAGATGAAAACAATATTCTTAAAGGTCTAATAACAATTAAGGATATTGAGAAGGCTGAGCAGTTCCCTGATTCAGCTAAGGACCATCAGGGTAGACTGATTGTTGGAGCGGCTGTCGGTGTTACCGAAGACACAATGGAACGTATAACTGCTTTGGTTGACGCAGAGGTGGATATTATAGTAGTTGATACTGCCCACGGTCATTCAGAGGGTGTTTTAAGGACTGTTACAAAAATCAAAAAGGAGTATCCTGAACTACAATTAATTGCTGGTAATGTTGCAACTGCTGATGCTACTGAGGACCTAATAAAGGCCGGCGCGGATGTTGTTAAAGTGGGTATTGGACCAGGTTCGATTTGTACAACCCGTGTTATTGCAGGAGTTGGTGTTCCTCAGATTACAGCAATACATGATTGTGCTCAAAAAGCCCAGGAATATGGAGTTCCTGTTATAGCTGATGGTGGGATAAAATATTCCGGTGATATTGTAAAAGCGCTGGCTGCTGGTGCTTTCAGTGTAATGCTAGGAAGCTTGCTGGCTGGTACCGAGGAAAGTCCGGGAGAATTGGAAATATATAAGGGACGAAGCTATAAGGTATATAGAGGTATGGGATCTATGGGAGCAATGCAAGAAGGCAGTAAGGATCGTTATTTTAAGGAACAAGAGGAAGAGGTCAAGAAGTTGGTCCCAGAAGGAATAGAAGGACGTGTTCCCTATAAAGGAACCCTAGCTGATACTACTTATCAATTAATAGGTGGTATTAGGGCTGGTATGGGATATTGTGGTACTAGGACTATTAAGGAATTACGCGATAAAGGTCAATTTATAAAAATAACATCTGCTGGATTGAGAGAAAGCCATCCTCATGATGTTAATATTACAAAAGAGGCTCCTAATTACTCTGTAGATTAAAAGAATTTAGTAATAACAATTTCTACTAATAAGGGATCTTAATATTATTCTAACAGCGGTACTAGAACTCCGCTTCTTACAAATTTATTTTTGCTTGGGGTGTAGCTGTACATACAAGTGGGGGCATTATTTGTCTCTGCTTTTTTTTGAATCACTATTATGTACTTTAGTAAATAATTAATAAATAAAGGACACACTAATTACAGGAGGTTTAAAGATGAATGATGAAATAAGCAATGAAAAGATGGTAGTAATCGGTGGAGGGCCTGCAGGACTTACTGCAGCTATTTATGGATCCCGGGCTGGTCTTGATCCTATAGTTTTGATGGGTCCAGAACCTGGTGGACAAATTACTACCTCTCCAGAAATAGAGAATTTCCCTGGTTTTCCTGATGGTATAAATGGATTTGAATTAATGCAGAGAATGATAAAACAGGTCGAAAATTTAGAGGGTAGGATGGCTTATGAAGCAGTACATAAAGTTAAATTAGATAAAAAACCGTATATAATAGAGTCTGACGAAAACATATATAAGACAGATACAATAATTATAACTACAGGTGCTTCCCCTCGGAAACTAGGCCTTGAGAGTGAAGAGAGGTTAGTAGGTCGTGGAGTTTCCTATTGTGCGACCTGTGATGGTGCTTTTTTTAAAGAAAAAGAAGTTGCTGTTGTAGGTGGTGGAGATACTGCTTTAGAAGAAGCGAACTATTTAACAAATTTTTGCTCTAAAGTTTTTATTCTACATAGACGCAAT
>JBDNGI010000051.1:0-3101 GCA_041689345.1 Halanaerobiales bacterium | reverse complement strand
GGTGAGTAACTTGACATTTACTACGAAATTAATCATATATTTATTCCTGCTAATAGTTGTTATATTTACATCTGTGTCAATAAAAGGGGCGCTTCCCTGTGATTGCTTAGAAGATCGGATTCTTATATTAGAGAATCCACCATTGGAAGGGTTTGATGTACTACTATTACAGGAGCGATTAAAAGAACTTAATTATTATAATGGATTACTTGATAGTATTTATGATCTTGAAGTAGCTAAGGCTGTGGCAAATTTCCAGGAATTTAATTATTTAGAGGTAGATGGAGAGGTCGATATGTTAACATGGGATTCCCTGGGAGATGGTGTAGTGCCTGCTAATCAGGATGAAAAGGAAAAAAGCCCAGAGGGAGAGCTTAGTATTGTGATCAATACCTATCAAAGGACTCTAACTCTTTTTTCAAATGGAGATGTTTTCAAGACATATCCAGTAGCAATTGGTAAAACAAGTACAAAGTCACCTGTGGGTGAATGGGCAATTATTACTAGAAGTAAGGATTGGGGTGGTGGTTTTGGGAGTCGGTGGTTAGGTTTAAATGTTCCCTGGGGTATTTATGGAATACATGGTACAAATAAGCCCTGGTCTATTGGTCGAGCTGCCAGTCATGGTTGTTTTAGGATGTTTAACAGGGATGTGGAGGAGTTATTTGAATGGGTTCCTGTTAAAACAAGGGTTAAGGTTATAGGTAAGAGATTGCCGGTAAATGTCAACAGACCACTAAGGCCAGGTCAGATGGGACTTTCAGTAATGCAGTTACAGGATAATCTACAATTACATGGTTATGATCCTGGTTATAAAGACGCACGTTATGGGGATACTACGGAATTAGCTGTAAAAGAGCTTGAGGCCCAGTTTAATTTCAATGTAGATGGTCATGCTGACTGGAATATCCTTTATTTACTTGACTTACCTGGAAATGAGTAATTATTTAGTGTTTGAAAAGATATATTTTAAGTTATGGGGTGTTTTAATGAGTAAGAAATATGGAATTTTTATAGTTATTTTAGTGATACTGTTAGCAGGTTTTGCAGTTACTTTATTAAATAGGCTTTATTCATTTGATTACTTATATAATTCTATTATTAAAAGAGACTTTTCCATTAATCCTCGTATTGAAGTAAATCCTGAAAAAAAATATGAGGTTAGAATCTGGCACTATCCATTCTATCGTACAGTAAAAGACAGTGATGAGAAATTTTTTTTTGAATTACTTAAAAAGGAATTAAATGATATTTATCCTAATATAAATCTTTTTATAGGGGAAATTAATTTTGCCACAGGTAGTGAAAAATTGCAAGATGCTATCAAAAATGGCAATCCACCAGATATTTATTTCAATCTAACTGATGGAAACTTAATAGATGAAAATCTTCAGATAGCTGTTAGTCCTTATATTAGTGATCTGGAAAGAGAGGGGTTTTATACTGTAAATTGGGATAAAATCAGTCATAGGGATAAATTGTGGGGATGGCCTTTTATGGTCTATAAACAATTCTGGATAGCTAATAAAGGTCTGGAAATAGGAAAATACCAGTCCATGGATTTCAAGAGGAAGCTTAGTTATCTAGAGAAAAATTCTCTACTACTTAATTATTATGACGAAACATTATTAAAACAGCTATTAACTGTAGTAGGTCTAGATAGATTTAAGTTGGAAAAAAATAAGCTAGATTTAGATTCATACCGTGCATTAGAGGAGGTCTTTTATTTATTGTACCGTTTGCGTCAACAAGAAACTATTTATAACTCAGGGGATAAAATGATTGATGTCTTTCTTAAGGAGTTTTTTGGAGAAGAGTCTGTAATGATAGGTCCGATAAATCCATATTTGTTTAACTTTATTAACAATAAATCAAATAATAATTATTCATTATTACAACTTGACAATCTAATAAAAACCTATAAATTAAATATTTTTAGACAAAAAAAATATAAAGGAGATGACCATACTCGAGCAGTAATGGAAGTATCCAGAATAATTTCCGAAAAATTATCATCTGTTATTGCAGAAGATTTAGATATGGCAGTTGCTTATATACCTGCTATGGAGCGTGAGACTTCAAATACCCAGGAACTACTAGAAATAAGCCCAGAGTATAAAAAATATTGGAATGAGGTGGTAATCCCGGTCTGGTTCGATTTTTGGGAAAAGGACTTAACACCAGGTGAGGCGGTAGCCAGGTTAGAGTAATATTTATATCTTTACTTGTAGAAGCCCTAAAGTATGACCTAAAGAACAGGCCATAGGGGTCTTAGCCGCAGTTAGCTATCGGATAAAGATGATCAGATTATATTTCCCAGGAAATTAGTCGAATACTTAGCATATTTTGTTTAATAAGAGATATTTTGTATGTTTAAGTAAAGATAAGAAGAATTTAAGAATGTACAAGCATTATCTAACTAATAGGATCTAACTAGCGCTAATTAGTAATAATAATCATTAAATGTATTTGTATTATTTTGATTATTACTATACAATATAATTGTAAATTAAAGAGATCTTCTACTGATTGTTAAGTATTGCTGAAAGGGGTAGATATTATGACTGAACCTATTCCATTGAATCGTAGGAGTATAAGATTTACGAAGTTCTTCGCTAACAAGTTTAATTTTTCGGAGAACAGATTTATTACTTAAAACTTAATAAGAACAACCCCACGAAACCCCTACCAGTTAACTGGTAGGGGTTTTTTGATGGTGTGCTTTGTAAATACTAGGATAGTAGCTAGCAATCATAAAGTTTGTGTGTGCTTAATTATTATTGATGAATTCTGTGTTTAATAATGTACCTGTATTAGGCGAAATTTTATTTCATTATTACTCCATCCTAGATCCCAGGGTACTTTATCCCTATCTGTATTATGGGAGTTTACCAGTAAATATCCTTTTGAGTCACTTCCACTAACTACAGAGATATGTGTAACTTTACCTTTTTTTTCATAGGCAATATAATCACCGGGTAATAGATTGTATGATGCTCTTAATACCTTTTCATAGCTTCCGTGAGCGATTAGAGTTGCCCTTCCACTATAAATCATATAGTTGTTAAATGAATGGGCATTTACCCAGGCTCTACTTCCTG
>JBDNGI010000050.1:0-6916 GCA_041689345.1 Halanaerobiales bacterium | reverse complement strand
TTTCAACTAGTTCTTTATTCAAGTCATTAACTGATATATCTCGAGTATTTAGAACACAGGTAACTGTTTGGGACCAGTAACCCTCTTCGGGATAGATATCAAAATATTTTATAGCCCACTCCTGTACATATGCTGCCATCTCTTGATGCCTTTTAAAGCGATTTTCTAAACCTTCCCCTTTTATAATGTCCTCCAGTTGCTTTTTTAAGGAGAACATCTGTGGAATAGCAGGAGTAGATGGAGTTTGACTCCTCTTATGATATTTATACATTAAAGGTAAATTAAAATAGTAGCTGCGATTTTCTACTTCCCTAGCACGAGCTAGTAATTTATCACTGATAGAAGCAACAGCTAAACCAGCAGGTAAGGCAAAGGCCTTTTGTAAACCAGCCAAGCACATATCTATACCCCATTCATCAACCCTTATCTCTGTTCCTGCCATAGCTGAAACTGCATCAACAAGGAAAAGTACATCATCATACCTCGTGATAACTTCTCCAATCTCTTTTATGGGATTTAAAATGCCCGTTGAAGTATCATTTGATACTAAGGTAACAGCGTCATACTTGCCAGTAGCCAATTGTTCTTCGACCATTTCGGATTTTATTGCTTTATTCCATTCTAATTCTAATTTATCACAGGGTACACCATTCATCAGAGTAATCTCATGCCAACGCTGGCCGAAAGCACCATTAACCAGGTTTAAACATCGTTTCTTAACACCATTAGTTACAGCTGCCTCCATGGCACCTGTAGAAGAAGAAGTAAATAAGAATACAGGGTCATCAGTAAATAATAATTTCTTTAAATTTACCTGTATATCATTATATAACTCCTTAAATTCTACTGTCCTATGGTGGATTTGTGGATTTGCAAGTTCATTCAGTAATTCTGACCTTACTTCTGTAGGCCCAGGAGTAAACAATTTATCATGCATAACTATAACCTCCAGAGATTATTTTAAATTAATTTTTAAAACAAACCTTATCAATATGTATATATATACACTAATAATTATTATATCAATGCAAATTAGGTTTGTCTACTTTTCATTCATATAGTCCATAATGCATTTCCAATCATCTCTACTAAAAAAATGGCCGCCTTCTCTAATATGATATCCAACTTGACCTTTATGCAACCTTATACCAGGTTCAGGCATTTTATCCTCTGTAACAAGGCCTTTTAGACCAAGCAATTCATATACTCTACTTGCAGCCACACAAGCTAAAAATTCTGATTCTGGATCAGCCCAGTCATCACTCTGGGCACTTCCTACATAAACAACTCTTGGTGCAATAGCCGCCAGTAAGAAATGTTGATCAAAGGGCATCTTCTCTTCATTTTCTCTATATCTTTGATAATTTTTACAAAACCAGTAAGGAAAAGTATCAGTTATATCCTTGATCTGCTCTCCATTTTTCCCTCTACTTAAGGCAGCACCTGAACATCCTGAACAATTAGATACACCTGCAATAAACCTTTCATCCTGGGCAGCACACCAGAGCGCGGTTTTACCCAATCTGGAATGACCAACTACAGCTATTCTTTTACTATCAATTTCTTTAAGGGTTTGTAAATAATCCATTACCCGTTGGGCAGCCCAGGCCCATAGAGATATTTTCCCCCATTGATCAGAACGATTATCCCTGTTAAAGATACCGGCCAAACCCCCGACAAAACCATCATCTGTATCTGGCGCTACATCTTTATAGCAGAAGGATGCTGTAGCAAATCCATTATCAACTATTTCTTCTACTGGATAATATTTATCAGGTATATCCGGTCTAAAAGCAATATGCAAAAGAAGGGGAGCTGGTGATATTTTTTTAGGAATAATCAAGTTTATAGGGAAAGAAAATTTCCCTTTTGAAGTCTCAAATTTAATATCTACACACATATGTATTGATTTCCCGGCAAAGGCATCCTCTTTACGCCATTTTACAAGATAATCAACCTTGGTGGGTAGGGGCGGCGGGAAGCCATAAACCTGACTTCTGAGCAGGTGAATTATCTGTTCGCGGCGTTTACGCAACATCAAGGGATTTTCGACTTCTTTCCCATTTTTAAAAGTCAGTACATCTGGAAGGTGACGTTCTTTTACTTTTTCAAAGATCACTTTTATACCTCATTTCCAAAAGATAGCTAATTGCTGCTAAGACCCGCAGGGCCTGATCCGTCCCACACCGTAAAACTTGGTAGATTGTTTACCCTATCTCTTAATAATATTTCTTCTATGATACCTGTTTCCATTGTCCAGGCATTAAATGAAACTGAACCATTAGGTGCTACTCTTATTTCACTGGATGAATTCCCTCCCAATACAGGACGATCCTGAATTAACACCGTTTTTACTCCATGTCTGGCAGCTGCAATAGCACTACATAAGCCTGATAGTCCGCCGCCAATAACTACATATTCATACTCAAACTTTTGAGATTTCATTTTACTTAACCCCTTATTATCATTTTGAATATCAAATGTCTATAAAACTCATATTCACGTCTAATATCTCTATCAATTTGAAAGTAGCTTTTGTGCTACATATTTAAAGAGTTCCTCTTCCAGTAAAACTCGATTAGATAAACTACAGCTATATTTCATCCATCAGATTGTTACTTCCACATAATCTAATCTTTTCTCTCACAACCTGCTTGACAGCCTCTTTTGCTAAACCCATGTATTTCCTGGGATCATTTTCCTCAGGGTTATCAGCAAAACATTTTTTTATCGAATTAGCCATTGGTATTTTCAATTCAGTTGCTATATTTATTTTACATATTCCTTCGTCAATAGCCCGGCGAATACTATCATCAGGTACTCCTGAAGCACCATGAAGTACCAGTGGTGTTGTTGTTATCTTATTAATATCTGCCAATCTTTCGAAATCCAATTTCGCCTCACCTAGATATTCACCATGGGCAGTTCCAATGGCAATAGCCATTATATCTATTCCTGTACTTTCAGCAAAGGTTTTAGCCTCTTGGGGAACAGTTAAAGTTGCCTCTTTTTCATCTACTGTCATATCATCTTCTGTTCCACCAATTCTTCCAATCTCACCCTCTACATTTACACCTACGGCATGTGCTACCTTTACAACTTCACAGACCAATTTAACATTATCATCATAAGGAAGCTCTGAGCCATCAACCATGACTGAAGTATACCCTTGTCTAATGCACTGCATAATAGTCTCATAGGAAGAACAATGATCCAGATGTAATGCAACCGGGATATCATATAATTCTGAACCAGTCTTAACATTAGCTGCAATATATGGAATCCCGGCATGTTCTAATGTTCCTGGTGTAGTTTGTATGATGACTGGTGTTCTTTCCTCAGCAGCTGCCTCCAAAACTGCCTGGATTGTTTCCATATTGTGTATATTAAAAGCAGGTATTGCTACACCTTTCTCATGTGCTTTTTTAATGAAATGTAATGGATTTACTAGTGGCATATTTTTTCCCCCCAATTTATTTTTTGGTAGTACTTTATGTAAAACGAATTTTATATATTTATCCGAGAGCTAACTGCCGCTAAAACTCTCACTTTATAAACAGAGTGCCTTTTCTTCTTTCTTTAAACTGGCTACTATTTCTTTGTAGTTTGATAAATTCCCCGAGAGATCAAGGGCATATAGTGCAGCACCAGTTACTGGCTGCATTAACGGTGTAACCAGTTTTACAGGCTCAAGAGATAAGTGCTTACTTAAGGGGCTAAGTATTAATTCCCCCGCTTTAAACACTCCGCCTGAATAAGAGACCGGTATTACTTGATCAGTTGGAAAATCAAGACTCTTAATCAGGAATTTTACCATCAAACTGAGCTCTTTTGCTGCTTCATCAAAAATACTTACAGCAAATTTATCAGCCTTACGTGCTGCTTGAGATAGTAATGGTGCTAAGGCTGCTATCTTTTCCCGTTTACATTCCAGCCTATCATAAATAAGGGAAATAAAATCAAAATCATTTTGTAGTTCATATTCATCTCTAATAATCTGATATACTAAAGTCTTTTCTAATCTGCCATCTGCCTCTTTAGTAAAGAGCTTGATAAGTTTTTTACCCAGCCAGTAAGCTGAACCTTCATCACCCAAAAAGCAACCCCAACCACCACAGCGTTCACTCTTGCCCTGCTGATCCTTTCCATACCCGATAGATCCTGTTCCAGCCACAATATTTATTCCTGGTTTACAGGCCAATGAACCTGCCCACCCGGCCTCTACATCATTTCCAATGACATAGTTATCACCTAATAATATGCCGGCAACTGTCTCTTCTATTAATTGATCTCCTTCTTTATCTTCCCCATAACAAGGTATACCTAAGAATGCAAAATTTATTTGATTAATGTTAATCCCGGCCTGTTTAGAGACAGCTAAAATTCCTTCTGATAGAACATCCTTAATTACTTCTTTGCCTATTTGAAGATAATTAGAACCTCCCTTTATATCATAAGCTAAGACTTCACCTGTCTGATCTATTAACATAAAAGCTGTTTTGGTTCCTCCTCCATCAACTCCAAGATAAGCCATTTAGTTGCACTCCCTTATTCTTTGTACAATCCTGTTAATATCATTAAAATCTCTAAAAGAAGTATAATCAATATTATTATTGTTACAGTATATTTCCAAGCTGGTATTTTCTTTTACTAACATGTAGTCTACTTCGCCTGCTACACAACGATCAGTTAAGCCGTCTCCTATATATATAATGCTGCATCCCTGGGACTTGTAATCTTTAATAATTTTATATTTACAGTTTCCACAAACACCGAATTTCTCATGACATTGTTCAATATCATGTAAAAAATTTACCTCGATCCTGTCACCAACAAATTTTAATTCATTTGCATAAACTTCCTTTTTGAAATCTATTCCGGATTCGGCAAAAAGGATATTTATATAGTTTTTAAAACCTCCACTAATTACTACTATATCTATCTTATCATTAATAGCCCTTTTGTAGAAATCAAGAAAATAGGGATCGAGTTTGATATTGTCCTTAACATAATTAACAAAATCTTTTTCACTCAAATTAATTCTATTATAATGCCTGCTTAAAGCCTCTTTTAAACCTATTTCTTCATTCTGAAACAATTCTTCTATATCTTGTGATTTTTCATCACCCAGATTGGTAAAAATGGAATCATTAACATCCTGCAGAGAAATAGTCCCATCAAAATCGCTAACAATCAATAGATTTTTCATATCAGACCAACCTATTATAATTCTATCCAGGGATCTAATCCGGCTGGAAGGTCTGGATTTATGTTACGCTTCAATGCCTTAGAATAGGCAATCACCTGTGGTATAAAGATAAAGGGAATACCTGCTACTCCATAATATTTATAAGGTGGTAGTTGAACATGTAAATCAGAATTAAATTCCCCTTCCTGCTGGTCTCCTACAGTTATAATCTTTGCCCCTTTTTCTTTAATATCATCTACTAAATCTTGCTGAAAAGATAACCCTCCCTGAGGAGCGGCCATAATTACCAGTGTATCTTTATCAATCAAAACCATCGGACCATGACGGACATCCAGCACATGATAGTAATTTGATATTAATTGGGGTATTTCTTTAAAGGCTATTGCTGCTTCACCGGCAATTCCACTGAGCTCCCCATCAGCTAATATTACTACTTTGTTCCACTCCCCCTGACTTCCAATCTCAGTCAATTTATCTGTATATTTAGCAACAAAATCCTCACCATTTTCAACAGCATTACCTATTTCGTCTAATAAGTTTTTATCTCCAGCCATTGCCCCAATTAGAAACAGGTTTACGGTATAGAGATTTGTTACAGTTCTGGTCTGACAAACACTTTCATCAAATATCCAGGGTAGTTCAAGACTATAATCAACAAGACCGCCCAATATAGAACCTTTTTTAGCAGAAATAGATATACAGGGAGAATTATATTCCTTTTTTGCTTTTTTAATAGACTCCACAACTTCACTAGTACTACCTGATCTAGATGGAGCCACTAATAAGGTATCTTTGATAATATTGCGATACTGTTCAAAATTCAACATCAAATCCCCAGCTGCTAGGGCATAAGCAGGCATTCCGAGATGCAATTGAGTAGAAACAGCAGCTGACTGACATAAGGTATAAGAAGAGCCACTACCAATATAAGTAATACTTGAAAAACTAGCACTCTCTTTAAATGATACTATTTTTTCTTTTTCATCTACTAAATAACGATAAGTCTCCTTTAATGCTTCATACTGATTAAAAATTTCTTTTTCTGTTAAATACATTGTTTTCCTCCTATAAATTGACTATAATTAACTAATCAAATTTAATCTTTTTACATTATCTTTTCAGTTCTACATGATATTTAAATTTGTCTCCCCTAGCAATACTTTTTGTGTACTCTATGGTTTGTCCCCTGTTATTATATGTAATTCTTTCTAACATGATGCCCGGTCCCCCTTTTATAAATTCAAGCTGACGGGCTTCTTCTTCATTTATTAATGTTGCTCTAAATATCTCTTCAGCTTTAGAAAACACAACATTAAAGTTATTTATTAATATATCGTAAAGTGGTTCACTCTCTAAATCACTTTTAACAATACCAGGGAAATACTTCTTTGGTAAATAGGTTGTTTCCACCATCATGGGATCCCCGTCTGCCAATCTTAATCTGGAAAACTCATATACTTCTTCACTATCTTCAATACCTAGCACATCCAGGACTTTCCTTTGCCCAGTTATATCTATTTTAAAATCTAAAACTTTAGATTTGGGTTTCTTGCCTATTTTTTTCATTTCATTAGTGAAACTATAAAATTTTAATAAATCTTGTTGTATTTTTTTAGGAGATACAAAAGTCCCTTTTCCCTGCATCTTATAAATATAATCTTCATTTTCCAGTTCTTTTAAGGCTTGTCGTACTGTGACCCTACTAAT
>JBDNGI010000049.1:0-3809 GCA_041689345.1 Halanaerobiales bacterium | reverse complement strand
TTACACGATTAGCAATAGCAGTTGCAGCCGCATCTGCTAATAGTGTTGATTTGCTGATTACCGTAACAACATCTGCCTTCCCTTTACTTAAAGAAGGGCCCATCATTCCAGAAGAAGTACAAACACCAATGGGCATCTGTTCTGATTTCAATTTAATAGCCAGTTTATCTTTAAATGGCGATTTCCTCCCTGGGAAGACTCCAATGTTACAGTCTTCATTTAACTTTATAAAAAGATCCCCACCATTTTCTACTATAACCTCATCAGTCTTTTTTAAAACCTCTACTCCTACTTTCTCGGCAAAAGCCCCGGCAACTGTAGCCATAGGCCCTACCCCTAAAAGAAAGGAATTGTTGACCATTTGCATAATTTCCTCTTCTGTATCAATTGTTACTTTAATAGGAGTTAGGCTTTCTTTAAAAAGTGGATTCCTTTCAATATATTCATCCAATTTTAAACGCAAATTACGAATAGTAGATAAACATATATCTGATAACTGTATTGGTGCATATATTAATAAATCAGTTTCTTTATAACAAACACTAAATTTTTTCAATCTCTTACTACCCTGCGCCCTATAAAAACGCGGTTCATACATAAATCTTCTCCTTTTATATCTAGTATATAACTAAAAAAGTTATCAAAACAATAATTTTGCTTGAAATACATGTTTTTCAAGTACTTCTAATTTCCATTAATTCCAAGTGTAAGGGAATCAAAAGCACAAGCAGAGACACACATACCACATAATAGACACTTATCATGTTCCAGTATTAATTCCCAGGTTTTATTATCCAGTCTTAGGGCACCTGACTTACAGAGCCCGGTACAGGCACCACAGAATACACAGTTCTCCTGATTATAAACAATACTTTCTTCAAGTGTCTGTACATCAACCCCCTCTTCTCTCAGATATTCTATACCTTTTTCTATATATTCCATTTCAGCTGCTTTCATATCCATTACCAATTTACCCTCTTCGTCAGGGAGAATCTTAGCCTGAATAATACTAATAACTATATCAAAATGTTTAATCAAATCATAAATAATCGGTTTATCGACATTATTAGGATGATAAACTAACTGAACCCTTTTACTATACATAAGTATCAGCTTCTTTCTTAATGTTTAGAGGTTTAAATTCTCGAGTTGTTGAAAGCTTTTGAGCCGGTTTTTCCAATAAAAACTCACCCCTATTTATCCAGGCTTTCAACTCATTAGCAATCTTCCTGGCCTTATTTAGACTGGATAAAGGTGCTGTAGGAACCCGACGACCATTATTAAGGATAATCTCCCCAGAACGTAATTTTTGATAATTTACCCTACCAAGAACAGGATTATCACGTGATCCTCCACTATAATCAACAATAGATACATAAATATCTTTATCTCTAACCGCAGTATGTCTAACCATCTCTTTATTAAGAATAGGTATAGGAATACCAATACCAACATACATACTTACACCATAATTGGTTATGGAAGCAGCACGTAGATATTCTGTACTCATTTCTTTTAAATCACCAATAACAGCCAGAGTGCCAGCACCACCTACAGGAATACCATTATCAGTTCTCTCTCTCGCTGGATTATGCTGAGTGCCTTCCCAGGCTATATAGCCCTGAGCTCCCCCAAGGAAAATCCGACTTCCAACACCAATTGTTTTATAATAAGGGTCATTTAATAAAGGACTGAGTTGACCCGCACTACTATAACTAGCATTACCATAATTACCATAAAGCGGTCCCATATATGTATAAATAATTTTATTAGAAGAATTTACAGCAACCCAGTAGTTTTGATAACAATTTCTAGGATTAAACATATATGCCTGATTTAAATCATCTAGGGTTATATAAGTATCTAACTCTTTCCGTGGATAACAATCAGTACCTTTGGAAGTAGCACGTAAGTGTATCTCTTCTCCATTTAAAAGATCTTCAATTACATGAGCACCCCCATATTGAGCACCTTTACTCTCAGATTCTTCTGTTGCCCCAATATATGCATCAACTGCAGCAACCCCAGCATAAGCCAAGACATCATTAAGATAAACCCTACTCATTCTTATGGGTGGATCAGTGTGCCCAAAATTCAAAAAAGCCCCAGTAGAACACATAGCTCCAAAAGTAGCTGTAGTAACAACATCAACCTCTTCCAAAGCCTTATCTTCACCATGTTCATCTACAAAATCAGACATCTCTTCAGCAGTTAATACTAATGCTTCACCCTTTTTTATCTTACTATTTATCTCTTCGAAGCTTTTTTGCCTGCTCATTCCCTCAACTCCTAACAGTTTTTTATAGCTATATATATCAAATAAGTCTCTTTTCCATAAATAATCTAAACACTAGATAATATTTATTTATGGAAAAAATATTTAAAGTAAAAAAAATCCCCTTCTAGAAGAAGAGGTATATCTCTTGGTCTCATCTTCCAGAACATTTGTCCTGCTGGAATTAGCACCGTGCTTTATGCCGGTTGCTGGGCTTCAAAGGGCCAGTCCCTCAGCCTTCTCTTGATAAGGTTTTATTTAATTAAAAATACCATAATTAAATTATCATAATTATAGCATAATTATTCAATTGAGTCAATGTCATTTACTGTTTTTCAAATTAGCTAAAGAGGTTCTTCCCATAACCATTGGTAATTTCCCCAGATATTTTGAGGCCTAATCGAATATGGTTATACTAAAGCCAACCTAACGTCAGTTAAATAAAGGGTGCTATTAAACTGAAGAAATTTGTCAGCGTATTTAGAAAATGCCATTACTACTTTTCTGAAAGTATTTCTGACAAATTTACATCTTTTACCTGATCATACCTATAATGGGCTTCCCCCACTCTTTCCTCAGGGCCAATACCGATTGCCGTCATACCTGCAGCTAAAGCAGCTTCTATACCAGCTTCTGCATCTTCAAAGACAGCGCAAGATACTGGTTCTACTCCCATTTTTTCAGCTGTATGTATAAATAAATCTGGCGCAGGTTTGGTGTTTTTTACACTAAAACCGTCAGATATAGTTTCAAACATATCTGTAATATTAAGATTTTCAATAGCTGGTTTAGCATTTTTGCTGGCAGAGCCAACAGCTAACTTATAACCCTTGTTTTTTAAGTCATCTAATATCTCTTTAGCACCTGGCAAGACATCTTCAGGGGTAATAGTATCAATATAGTCTTGATAATATCTATTCTTTCTAGCCATCATTTCTTCAATACTGTCTTCTGAAACCTCTCTATTTTTTAATATTAAGTCTAAGGATTTCCTACGTGATACACCCCTTAGCTGCTCATTATCTTTCCGTGTAAATGTTATCCCCTCTTCTTCAGCAAGACGTTTCCAGGCCAAAAAATGAAATCCAGCCGTATCTGTAATAACCCCATCAAGATCAAAAATAAATGCTTTATATTCTTTACTCACAATTATCATCGCCTTTCTTTGACTATATCATCATTATTCTACATAGCTTATCTTATTCCTTCATAATGATTCACTAGTAAGACTTTCCGTCCACTTAAAGCGATTGACCTTTACCATTAAACAGCACACTATATTTCTACTGATGGATTAATCCTATGATCACAGAAACCGCATTTTTTATCTGTTGAAAATCTATTGGAAAAAGTTTTAACATATATTACTCTGTCTTGTATATCATATGAATAGAGCGCATCTGACTTAGTATCATACTAAAATCACCTAGGTAATCATCCTCAACTGAGGATCAGTATAGCCAAATAAGTCACAGGCTTAATATCACCTTTATCTATTTGGCTTACCGACGGAACTTCCATTACATTTGATATG
>JBDNGI010000048.1:0-4249 GCA_041689345.1 Halanaerobiales bacterium | reverse complement strand
TTTATATAGAAAGGACTTTATTTAATTTAAAAAGTTCCAAGTCAATATCCTTTTTTTTCTCTAGAATATCATCTATATTATTATAAACTATATCATTGTTCATTAATCCAACCATCTGGGCACTTTCTCCATCAATAAGTAATTCCACAGCTTTTGCTCCCAATCTACTAGCTAAAATACGATCCATAACAGTAGGAGAGCCACCTCTTTGTAAATGACCTAGAATAATAACACGTGTGTCCTGCCCTGTTCTTTCAGCAATCGTATTAGCTATACTAAAAGCCTTACTCTCATTGACATCTCTATTTGTCTTAAAGTCCCCACCATACCCTTCTGCAACCAGTACTAAACTATGTAATCTTCCACTCTTCTGACGTTTGATTAATTTATCACAAACATCATTAATGCTGGTTTCTTTTTCTGGTATTAATAGAGCATCGGCTCCACCAGCAATACCTGCCATTATAGTAAGGAAACCAGTAGTTCTACCCATGGTTTCGATGATAAATGTCCTCTCATGGGATGTGGCTGTATCCCTTATCTTATTTATAGCATTAACTATAGTATTCATAGCTGTATCAAAGCCTATGGTATAATCTGTACCAGCCAGGTCATTATCAATCGTTCCTGGTATACCGATATATGGGATACCCATTTCTTGATAAAATGTATTTGCTCCTGTTAAAGAACCATCACCACCAATAATTACCAATCCATCAATATCATGTTTTTTTATTTGTCTATAGGCCTTTTTACGGCCTTCTTTTGTACGAAATTCCTCACAACGGGCAGATAGTAAGAATGTACCACCCCTCTGGATAACATCAGAAACGGAATTGGACTGCATATGAACAAAGTCCCCTTCTATCAAACCAGCATAACCATGTTTGATTCCAATTACCTCTAAATCATTATAAATAGCAGTCCTGACAACCGCTCTAATAGCTGCATTCATTCCTGGGGCATCTCCACCACTGGTTAATACACCAATTTTCTTCAATCAGTCTCCTCCTTTAGTAAGTCTTCTGAAATTTTCGAAGTTTCTCTTTGATTAAACTCCCCTATTTGTCTAAATTTATCATAACGATTTATTACTAATTGATCAGTATCTAAATTACTAAGTTCATCAAGAGTCTCAATAATTGCTTTTTTCACTAATTTACCTGCTTCTAGCGGATTTTTATGGGCACCCCCAGCTGGCTCCTTAATAACCCGATCGATTAACCCAAGAGCACTAAGTGATTTAGCAGTTATTTTTAAAGCTTCAGCCGCTTCACTGGACTTTTCAGAATCCTTCCATAAAATAGCAGCACAGGCTTCCGGTGATGAAACAGAATAATAACTATATTCAAGCATCATTATCCGATCTCCCAGACCAATACCAAGGGCACCACCACTACCACCTTCACCCACAACAATAACAATAATAGGAACTTTCAAAGAAGACATTTCCATTAAATTTTTTGCTATCGCTTCAGCTTGACCCCTTTCTTCAGCACCTATACCAGGATAAGCTCCTGGTGTATTTATCAATGAGATAATGGGCCGATTAAACTTCTCAGCCTGTTTCATTAATCTTAAGGCTTTACGATACCCTTCTGGATGGGCCATACCAAAATTTCTTACTAAATTCTCCTTAGTAGTTTTTCCTTTTTGGTGACCTAGTAGTGTAAATGGTTTATTGTCTATCAGGCCAATACCACATAGCATAGCTTTATCATCACCAAATCTTCTATCACCGTGAAGCTCTATAAAATCATCAAAAATATAATTAACATAATCCCTTGCCGTTGGGCGATTTGGATGACGGGTTATCTGTAAAGTTTGCATTGTATTGAGATCAGCATAAATCTCTGCCTCAAGGTTTTTAGCACGTTCCTTCAATCTAGTTAATTCTTCACTAAGATCCAGGCCTTTTTCATCCATAAATGACTGCAATTCTTTGATTTTGTCAGCCAGTTCAATCAACGGTTTCTCAAAATCAAGGATATTATTAGCCATAACTTGTCACCCCAAACTGATGGATTTTCAATATGCTGGCCAACTCTTCTTTCATTTTATGACGTGTTACAACCCGGTCGACCATACCATGTTCCATCAAAAATTCTGCTCTTTGAAAACCTTCTGGTAAATCAGCACTAATAGTTTGTTTTATAACTCTCGGACCAGCAAAAGCTATTAGGGCTTCCTTTTCTGCAATTATTATATCTGCAAGTGAAGCAAAACTTGCTGTAACTCCACCGGAAGTAGGGTCTGTCATTATACATATATATAATATACCTGCTTTATCAAGCTTTTTAACAGCTGCGCTAGTTTTAGCCATCTGCATTAGAGAAATTAATCCTTCTTGCATTCTGGCCCCACCTGCGGTAGTTACTAAAATGAGTGGTTTTTTAGTCTCCAGTGATTTTTCTATAGCTATAGTTATCTTTTCACCAACTACAGATCCCATACTTCCACCCATAAAATTAAAATCCATAACTGCTATTACCACAGGGAACCCTTTAATTAAGGCCTCACCAACTAAAACCGCTTCATTTAATCCTGTTTTTACCTTTGCTTTTTCTAATTTATCTATATAATCAGGAAACTTTAGTGGATCCTGACTATAGATCTCACTAGCAAATTCCCGAAAACTATCTTCATCTATTGTAATAGCCAATCTATCTTTTGCAGAAATCCTAAAATGGTAATCACATTTAGGACATACCATTAAATTTTCAATTAATTTTTTATTGAAGATTATTTCCTTACATTTTTTACATTTAGTCCACAAGCTACTATCAGGGGATATATCGCTTTCTTTACGTTTATCCCTTGTTTTCACAGTTACATATTTTGATTTTCCAAAGAGGTCTTTAAACATAATTTATTCACCCCATACTAAGATTCGAAATCAAGTCTTCTTTAATTACATCCATTCATTAATAAAATCATATACTTCTTCAGCCTCTGATTCAGGAACCTTAATCTGATAGCTGTGTTCATCCATGGGCTCTAATTTCACCAAAAACCCATCTTTAACTAGGCGATTTTTAATCAGTTGGGCTTCCTCTTTTGATGCTATATAGATGACCTGCCACATAGTTTTTCCCTCACATTCTCTTTATAGTAAATATTCAAAAGAAAAACCAGCCCAATATATACTCTGGTTTAATTTAAATCTCCTGAACTAACAGAACCGTGTTGTGTTATTACTTCTGCATTTCCCCGTAATTTTATAGCTGATGTATGTTCAGTAAATTGGGCTATATATACTTCACCTTTATCCAATTTTTCTGTATGATTAAATCTAGTTTCTTTACCACGAGTCAAACCAATTATTGTAACACCATTTTCTAAAGCCTTAATAATAATAAAATCAGCCTGAATTTCCATAAATTAATCCTCCTCATTTTTTTTATAATACACTTTTTTCTTTTTAATGTCAAGCACAGCTACAATATGGTCAGGCAATAAAAAGATAATCCCTCATAACTAGAGTCTATTGAAATGTCTCATAATATAGCTTTACCAGTTAAACTCAATATTATCATAATAATACCGGCTAATATTATCCCAGCAAAAATTGCTGGAAAAGCATACTTGAATTTTATTTTAAATAAAACTGCTGCTAGACTAGCAGTCCAGGCTCCGGTGGTTGGAAATGGAATAGCAGTAAACAGAATTAGTGCTAAAGCCCCATATTTTTCAACTTTATCACTCTTTGATAATGTCCTTCTATCTAACCATGTAAAAAAATTATCCATAATATGAAAGTGTTCTCTAAGAAATTTCCTTATAGGCACCAATAAAAGTAGTAACGGTATTACAGGTATAGCATTCCCCAAAACAGATATACAATATGCCTTCCATGGAGACATCCCTAGTGAAATAGCAAGAGGTATAGAACCCCTTAACTCTACAATCGGTAGCCAGGAAATAAAAAAAACTGCTAATTCTCTAGAAAAATACTGATTAAACCACTCAAAAAATATGTTATTCATCAATTATCCTCCTACATATGTGAATCAAAAATAAATTCTTGATATACAGTTCTATTAAAAACGGTTTGTTAACCAGCTTCTTGCAATTAGGTCGTTACTGGAGACTTTTTCATACCTGATTTATGGTATCAAGTAAATCAACCTTATAAGTATTTAGAATGGAAGATTTCTTTATTTTCATTCAGCTAAATAGCACTAAATCCTTTATTTAACTGGCGCTAGGTTGGCTTTAGTATAACCATATTCGATTAGGCCTCAAAATG
>JBDNGI010000047.1:0-3730 GCA_041689345.1 Halanaerobiales bacterium | reverse complement strand
CCCAGTTACTCTTTCAATTAAGAAGCAGCAAAATAAAACTCACTTCGTTCAAACAGTTATTTTGCAAACCAGCTTCTTGCAATCAATCCGTTACTGGAGACTTTTAAAATTCATTCAGCTAAATAGCAAAATGTCTAGGAATATTACCAACGGTTATGGAGATGATCCTTTTTTTAATACTATTTGCTTTTTTTAGATCTGACTTATATTTACCGGGAGCATAAACATGATTTCTTTCTGTATCTTCAAATTCAAAAACAATGTAATATATTAAAGGATAATCATAATTTTTATAGAATAAATAATTTAGAAGTAATTTATAAATAGAAAAGGTGGTATAATAATGATTGACAAATTAAATCTTAATAGTCAAAACCCATTTGCCATAGTAGATGATTTTTCTGTTTTTCTAAATTATTTAGAAGAAAACAACATAAAATTGACAAAAATAAATCAATTTTTACAGGGCAAAGTTATATATGCGTTAAATCAAAAAATGACTTTAGAAAAAATGGGAAATGTAACAACCAGAACACCACAGAAAAGCTATCCGTTAATCCATCTCTTTTATCATCTGACACTTTCTAGCAAGCTTTTTGAAGTTAATTATAGAAAAAGCTATAATTTGTTAGAGCCAACAGAATACCTTGGAATATTTAGAAATTTAACAAAGACAGAAAAATTCGTATTCCTTCTGGAAACACTCTGGTTAGACTGTGACTGGAAAAAACTGCAGGTTGGTAGATTTGAATACCGATGTGAAGATAACTTAGAGCAGACACTGGCAGTATTATTAAAACATGGACCAGACAAATATGTGAAAGTAACAACCGGAACTTCTCTTAAAGGTCTGACTTTCTCTCTTGAATATTTCTTAAAGTATATATCCTATTTTGGATTATGGAGAGTGAAATATTATGAAAGTACACATAAAAGATCCAAGCGTGCCTATAAAGCTGATGGAATCACTTTAACAAAACTAGGAGCGCAAATATGTCCAATTCTATTGCAACACTGGCCATTAGAGGAATACAATCTTCCTTATATGCGACATATGGGTATAGACTTGGGCATACTCGGAGAAAGAACACCCTTTGAGAAACCATTCTGGAAGTCCTTTATCGACATATTCCCAGAAAACGAATTATCAGGTACTATACCCAGAGAAGTTGATAATAAATATAAAATAGAAGGAAATTTTATATTTAAAGTCTCCCTCCAATCTTCCTGGAGAAAAATAAAAATAAGTTCATCAAGTTCATTGGATGACCTACATTTAATTATACAGGAAGCATTTAAATTTAATAATGACCATCTTTATGCCTTCTTTCCATCTGGAAGAGCCTGGAAAGGAGAAAGCTATACTTCCTCTTTTTCAGACGGATTAAATGCAGCAGATAAAAAAATAACTAACCTGGGTATTCATCCCGGTCAGGAAATACTATATATTTTTGATTTTGGTGATGAATGGAGACTTAGAGTTAAATTTGAAGAATTAATAGAGGAACCTCAATTACTCAAACCACAGATTATAGATAAAAAAGGGAAAGATCCCGAGCAATATGAATGGTAAGTTCTAATACTTAAATTTTCCCAGGTCAATATTATAGTTAACTTCCTTTTTAATATTGACCTGGATAATTATAACAACTGCGAGATTAACATTTTTATTTCTATAAGTTGTTTGTATTGATCAACTCTTTGCCATGATTTATCAATTAACTCAACTACTTCATTAAGTTTATTATGAATTTCCATAGATTTAAACCTCTCATATAGCTGACGATAATCAGGTATAATATTTTGATTAAAATAGTCCAGGAATTTAAGCAGATTACTTATATATTTTAAATATATTTCTAATTCTTCCAGCTCTAGTTTATCGAAAGATAGCTTCTGTAAATCTTCAATGTTATTTATTTCAAACAGCTTATTCAGAGTATGTTTATCCAGTGCTTTTATTTTCTCCTTAATTATATCTTCATTAACCCCTGGCACAGGTCTCTCCAGATAATTCTCAAGAATGTTTTTAGCCCTTTCGACATTTTGCCTAATAGCCTTTACTTTTTTATGATATTCCTTAAAGATCAAGTAAGGTAGATAGCCTTTAGAAGAAAACTCTCCTGTTATTCCCAATATAGAAAATAACGGTTGTAGATTACTTAGATCATTTTCTTTTAGCCTGATATACCCACTTATACTTTCAAATACATCTAGACCCTTTTTAAAAAGGCTTTTGTGGGATAAAAATATATTTTCAACCCCTTTAACCCCAATCCTAACCTGATCATTTCTATATAACTCTATTATCCCCATATATACTAAAATAACCAGTAATAGATAAACAAATTGCTTTTGCAAACCATAAGGTTTTTTATTTAACTTTAGTATTAATCTCTCAACTGGAACAACTTCCTCCTTTTCTTCCTTCAAAAGCTGAATTAATTTTTCCATATACAAGGAAGAGGAAATATCAGGATTATCATACTGATCAAGAACTGCCAGTGATTGTAAAACTTCTCTGGAAGTAGAATGATAATTCTCTGTTAGTAAATCAACAATCACTAGTTCAACTATATCTTTAATTTTAGCTGGAGTGATTTTCTGAGAAAAAACCGGATGATCGATATAGTATTGTTTAAAGATCCTGTTGAACAAATCCGATTTAAGGTCAGTGTAAAACTCCTGAAGACTACAATCCAGTCTATTCTTTTCACCTTTATAATCAGGAAATATTATACTAAAACTACCCATTGTTTTTGCTAAACTTTCTTCAATTTTTTTGCTAAGATAGTTCTTTTTCCATTTCAGGTAACTGGAGGGATAATTACTACTTAACTGATAATTATCGACTATTATTAATTCTCTAATTAATTGAGCAAGAAACTGGCTATAATTAATATATATTATAATCCTATTGGAATCCTCTTCATAACTGATAGCATTCTCTATATTAGAAGTAACATTAAATAATAATACTGAATTTGTGTCTGATAGGCAGGATTCATTAAATCCAACCAACACCTTTTGGTAACTATTACAGGCAGGCCATAAAAAGTAATCATAAAAGATATTTTCGTCTATCTTTTTGTTATTATCAAGACCAAAACACTGCTGCAAGAAATTTAGTAAACCCTGTATTTCATCTTCCCGGGAAAGAAAACTGGCTTTCCCCCTGATAACCTGATCATAATCTCTACAATGAACAAGATCAAGGCCAAAACAGTCTTCACTAAACTGATTAATAAACTGTCCACCAGTAATCTCCCTTAAACGACAGAGTATTTCACGTACATATTCCTTCTGTACATTTAGATCCAGTCCATCTATCAACTCTTGAACTGTTACTTTATTAAGAAAAGCCCGTTGTTCCTCTGACATACTGATGAATGCCATCCCTTTTACCATTTTATAAATATTATCCTGATCATCTTCAGGAAAATATGAACTTTTTGTTTTAAGAGATATTACCAACTGTTCAATCTTCTGAAAATCAAGGTTATTAAGTTTACTTTTTTTGATAATATTTGGTCATAAAGATTATCCAGGGTAAGTTTAATAATAATCACCATCCTATATAGTTTAAAAACCCTAACTTATATCAGGATTTGCTCTACTTGAACAGATTAAATTTACATCTCTAAATTAGATATGGGTCATCTATAGGTCATCATACCTCTGTAGAGCAGCTTGCCATTCACCTTTATTTTCTTTAATATCTTCTAACATT
>JBDNGI010000046.1:0-2237 GCA_041689345.1 Halanaerobiales bacterium | reverse complement strand
GGAGGTCTAATCGTAGATATATGAATGAAGTAAAAAAACATCTTATTATTTCGGGTAGGGTCCAGGGGGTAGGATTTAGGGCCTTTGTTTTAAGGAATGCTAAGAGATTAAATATAAAGGGATGGGTAAGAAACACATATAATGATCAAGTAGAGGCAGTTATATGTGGAAATAAAACTGCTATAAATAAGATGCTATTACAATTAGAGAAAGGACCTAGATGGGCCAGTGTTGAAAAGGTTAATGTAATAAACAACAGTATTGAAGAAGAATTTACTCAGTTCCGTATAAGGTCATAAAAAAAAGGTATTATATCAGATATCTTTTTGACTACTCAACTTCACTTATTTCTGTTAAAATAGTTGTATTTTTTATGATTTCTTTCTTATTTCTATTCCCCACAATTTTAATACTATCATAATAATTAAAAATATTAGTGGAATAAAGGGATAGTTATTATGATGTTTATTGGGTGTATTAGAATAGCTATATATGACTTAATAATTTGTGGATTTATTGAGAATGCTATATATGAGCTATAATACTCCCTAAAATCCCGCAAGTCATAAGAATTATTGCTATATTAAATTCTCGAGAACCGGCTTGAAGATTTACATTACCCTTTTGATGGTGTCGAAGCAGCTATATATTATGTTTAGTTGCATTTTTTAGTGAATTGGTATAAAATTTGAATGTTGTACACAATCACATATAGATATATATGGATAAATGAGAGGAGTTTTAAATTGTTAGAGAATAAAAAAATAGAATTGATAGCTACGACTACTTTTGGATTAGAGTCAATAGTAAAAAAAGAAGTAAATAAACTAGGCTATCAAATTACTCGTGTAGAAAATGGACAAGTCTGTTTTAAAGCAGATTTACTGGCAATTGCTAAGAATAATTTATGGTTACGCTGTGCAGAAAGAGTATTACTTAAAATAGGTGAATTCCATGCGACGGATTTTGATGAGTTATATGAAAAAACTAAGGATTTACCTTGGGAAAATTGGCTTCCGGTAGATGCTGAATTTCCTGTTAGTGGCAAATCGGTTGATTCAACTTTACATAGTGTACCTACCTGTCAATCCATTGTTAAAAAGGCTATTGTTGATAAAATGAAGGAAAAGTATAATAAAACCTGGTTTGAGGAAGATGGGCCTCTTTATCGTATCCAGGTGGCATTCTATAAAGATAGGGCGACCCTTACTATAGATACAAGTGGAGATGGGTTACACAAAAGGGGATATAGGGATCTTAGTACATATGCCCCTTTACAGGAAACTTTAGCAGCAGCCATGGTATATTTAAGCCGCTGGGATAAAGATAGAATTTTAATTGATCCCTTTTGTGGTTCTGGAACTATACCTATAGAAACTGCATTGATGGGGAAAAATATTGCTCCAGGTTTAAAACGTAATTTTGTATCAGAGACCTGGCCTCAGATTGATGACAAAATTTGGCAGGATGCCCGTGAAGAGGCTGAAAGTAAGATAAAGAGTGAGATAGAACCTCGCATGATTATGGGAATTGATATTGATGATAATGTAATAGGCATTGCTAGACATCATGCCAATAGGGCTGGTGTTGAGAATGAGGTACATTTTCAGACAGCTTCATTTTCCGATTTTCAAACAAGTCGTAAATATGGTTATATAATTACAAATCCCCCTTATGGAGAAAGAATTAGTGATAATGAAGAGGTTGAGGAATTATATAGACTAATGGGAGAGAAGCTCTTAGCACTTGATACATGGTCATATTATATACTAACATCACATAAAGATTTTGAGTCTTTATTTAATAAGAAAGCCAGTAAAAGGAGAAAATTATATAATGGTGGTATTGAATGTCAGTATTATCAATATTATGGCCCATGGCCACCCCGTACTTAAATTTAAGTGATATTAGGGATCATTTCCATAACCGTTGATAATATACTCAGATATTTTGCTATTTAACTGAAGGAATTTAAAAAGTCTCCAGTCACGGACTGATTGCAAGAAGCTGGTTAACAAATTTTTGTTTGAACGATAGTGAGTTTGAAATGACTTTTATTTTATCAAATTCACCTTTTAATAATTATGGTATGTGACCAATTTGATTATTTTGTTGCTTCTTAATTGAAGGAGTAACTGGGGTTTAGACTTTTTCATGAATGAAGTTCATCTAAATTCTCTTTTTAATTACGCAATGATAATTTAGATATTAGGCTATCGAAGCCGTCATAGCAAAAT
>JBDNGI010000045.1:0-5757 GCA_041689345.1 Halanaerobiales bacterium | reverse complement strand
TTTGGCGAAACCACGGCCACTATCGGCTCACCTAATTAACGGAGCCCAGAAAAGAAGGGCATAACTCCTGGGGTGAACCCCAGCAACGAAAGGGTAGTGAAATGGAAATTCAGAGTGAAGAAGAGATCATCGACATTGAAAGTTACGCTAAAAAAGACAAATGTGTCCCGGATTCGAGGAAATATCAAATTCGCATCGACAAACAGAAGTACGTGGTCGTTGAGCCGGAGATGACAGGTATGCAGCTCTTGGCACTAGCAGGAAAGCAGCCCCCTGAGCGCTATTCGCTTTACCAAAAGTCCAAGGGAGGCAGAACGGAAAAAATCGAACTTATACAAGTTGCGGATTTCCGAACTCCTGGTGTGGAACGATTCATGACTCTCTCCCTCGACCAAACAGAAGGAGCAGACCCCGCCGAACATTATCCTGAATATAGGCAGCATTTTGAACTGCCCGAGGAGGATGTTGCCTTCCTTACAACCCTGGATCTTTCATGGGAAACGATTATCGAAGGTCCAGTGCACCGTGTTGTTATCTATGACTATGAACTCCCCGATGGTTACGGGAAAGTCTGCGCAGATCTTAATGTCAGGATTGAGCGTACCTACCCAGATACCCAGATTGATATGGTTTATTTCTGCCCTGAACTGAGCAGGGCAGATGGAAGGCCCATCAAGGCCATCAGTCCTGACAGCTTTGATGGGAAAAACTGGCAGCGCTGGTCTAGACACAGAACTGCACATAACCCATGGCGACCAGGCATCGACAATCTGGAATCCCACATTATTCTCATTGGTGAATGGTTGAAGCAAGAACTGGGAAAGGTGTAGCCATGAAAACTACCCTTTCAATTACCCAGGAGCAACATGCACAACTCGCAGCGCACCTTTTCCCCGGTGACGGGAAGGAGTCGGTTGCATTCGCGCTATGTGGTCGCCGATATGGGAAGGCGGAACAAGGCCTTCTGGTAAGGAAAATTATTCCAATCTCGGACAATGATTGCGTGATACGCACACCCGAGAACGTAACTTGGCCAACGTTTATGTTGCCGGAGCTGATCACCAAGGCAGAAAAAAATGGGATGGCGATTTTAAAAATTCACAGCCATCCTGGTGGCTACAAGTTCTTCTCGAAGTGCGACGACAAGTCTGACCGGGAGTATTTCTCCTGCCTCAGCACCTGGTTCAATGATGCAAGCGTACATGCAAGCGCAATAATGTTGCCGGATGGCGAAATCATGGGAAGGACCTTCGATCTATTGGGAAACTTCCATCCCATTACCACGGTTAAGCTTGTTGGCGACGACTTGACTTTTTGGCATTCGTGCCCGCCTTTAGGTTCTGTGCCAGAGCACGGGATGCGTATCGCTCAAGCCTTTGGAGAGGGGACATATCAGCAGCTTCGGCAGCTCAAAATTGCTGTCGTGGGCTGCTCCGGTACAGGCAGCTTAGTCATTGAACAGTTAAGCAGAAATTGTGTTGGTAGCTTGGTTCTTGTAGATCCTGACCGAATCGAGATGAAAAATTTAAACCGTATTCCCCAGGCAAAGCGAAAAGATGCTGAGTCAAAAGCCTTTAAGGTTGAAATCATAGCGCAGGCCATTGATGCGATGGGACTAGGTACCAGCGTCGAGATATTTGCAACAAGCCTATACGATCCCGCGGCAGTAAAGGCCGTTGCTGCATGCGATATCGTCTTTGGCTGTATGGACAGCATTGATGGGCGACATCTTCTTAACAGGCTGGCATCATTCTATCTACTTCCCTACATAGATATTGGAGTAAGGCTGGAGGCTGATGGTGAGGGTGGTATAGAGCAGATTTGTGGTTCGGTTCATTACCTTAGGCCTGGTGGATCCAGCTTGTTCAGTCGAGGGCTATATACAATCGAACAAGCACACTCGGCTGCTCTGTATAATACTGACCCTAACGCATATGCTGACCAGATAAAGGATGGATATATTTCCGGAGTCCACGAGGAAAAACCAGCGGTGATATCTGTGAACATGTTTTATTCGTCGCTAGCTATAAACGAGCTCTTGGCACGCCTTAAACCTTATCGACTCGACTCAAATGCTGAATATAATCGGCATACAATAAGTCTCAGTCATGGCATTTATGAACATGAAGGGCATCCGGACCCCTGCGCGTTGCTCTCCAAACATGTTGGCAGGGGGGATGTGGCCCCATTGTTAGGGATGCCTGTACTGACTGCCAAAGCGGAAGGTTCTGGAGCATGATGAGATTAGCAAGAATGGTCAAAAAAATCTGGGCATGGCTGACGTGTCGTCCGGCACAGTATTGTACCACTGAAGTAGAAGAGCTTCCCGATCAACTACAATCTAAGATACTTTATGTTGCTGGTGAAAACGAACATCTCTGGTTTGCTGCAATGACTTGTCCGTGCGGATGTGGTGAAACATTAAGTCTGGGTTTAATGCGTAATCAGCGTCCATGCTGGACTGTTACAAGGCATGGCGATGGCACGGCAAGTCTCCACCCATCAGTATCGCGAAAGGTGGGCTGTAAAAGTCATTTTTGGTTAAAACGTGGGAAAATTATTTGGAGTAAGTAATACGAATAAAGAATCAGCTCTTGAACCATAGGGAGTTTTTCTTCTGATTGCGGGCGAAGAGTATAGCCTGCCCAGCAAGTTGTTCCATTAGGTTTTGTGAAGGTGTACGGAGCGAAATTTTGGATTTCCAATAATACCTGATAGGTCTGAACAGCACCCGATCGATAAATCGAGGGCTGTTTGGTCTGATTGGATCAGTATGTAATATAAACGTCACCAAAACTGACCGTTGATTTAAAAAAAAGATTCCAGCGTCGCTTTGCTCAGGAATCGGTGATCCAGTTTAAACCGGAATACGCAGAACTACATTCATATGCTGCATTTTTCATCTGAGGGAAAAGTTTGTCCCGATTTCATGTCTAGTAATAGCAGCCAGATAATTGCAAATAACACCGCTTTTCGATTTCTTCTTCATTTGGTGACCACCATTTTGCGAGAGAAACTCGAATTAAGGTGCCTGCTGCTATGGTACTAGCTGGCACAGGGTAACCTTTGTAATGTAACCGCCTACTTGGTGCAAAGGGATTGCTAGCGGGATAGTGATAATACCCACCTTCTAGTGCCAAACTTTGATTTGGAGACCAGAAGCCGACACTATTGTTAGGCACATTGCGAGGGTCACCAATATAGCCACTTCCATTACCAGTCCAGCCAAGTAAACCTTCAAACATTGTGGAGGGGGAACCCTCCCAAACTGTTACGCCAGAATTCCTTATATAATTGGGGAGATTATTTTGGGTTTCTATGTATTGTTGGCTATTAACAATTACATCCTCAATATGAGGTGGTGTGACGCCAGTGCATGGGGTGAAATCAATGTTCCAGAGAGCACCTACCTCTAACGGGGTGTTTCCTGGTTGATAGTTACTACCTGTAGTGAGTAGCCTGACGTATCTGCCGCTATCAATAACAACACCTCCTACACAAGCAGAAAACCCCATCCTTGTTTTGGATAATATTAAAATCCTCATATCAAATCCCCTCATTTATGATAAAAACTATTCCAATTGGTAGTTAGAGGCAATCAACCTAGCACAGATAAATTAGATCCCTTCATGTGTGATAGAAAAATGTTTCAATAAATGATTGGCAACAATCAGTCTATGGCATGCTTCAGATTCAGCTTCGACGCAAAAAAAAGCAAAGATATTTGTATTTGATGCCCTAAGTCCTTGCAATAGTTTCTCGAAATTATAAACCCCAAGAATTTCTTTCCTGTATGCATTAATGAATTCTGGGCCAAGGCAGTTACGTTCTCTTTTTAAGATTCCCTGAATTTTATCAGCTTCTTTTTGCAGGTCTCTGATTGCGTTAGTTGGGGCAAGATCTAATTCATGTAAATATCTTATATTTAATTCATTGAGCTTATTTTGAAGCCTAGTGCTGTTAACAAAAGAATATTTAGCACCACGAACACCCCTTCTTTTTCTTATGTCGATGAATGTATCAACATTTTTATTTATTAGTTTATCAAAAAAATCTTTTTCAGTTACACCATATACCCCAAGTGTTTTGCATTGTAATTCGCTATTCATTAATATGTTCCTTTTGATTTTATGTCTAAATTTCCGAACAGATCGTACTCACTTTGTCCGCCTGTTGCCAAAGTCAGCGCTTTGTCCTGAGTAATTAGCTCACCATGTTCATTGATGTGTTCGACTTCTATATTCTCTTTCTCAAGTACAACACCAATTAGTTTTGTCCTGTGACAATGCTGGGGCTTCGACTCACTGCACATTAGTGCAATTTTTAGATTTTTAGCATAGGCAGCTTTTAATCGAATTATGCCACTGATAAAATCTGTGGTTTCACTTAGTTTTTGATAGTCAACTTTTCCTTCTGTATAGCAACTAGAACTCCCAGGTAGCCCGCCAAGAAGGTCGCCCATAAAAACGTATCTAATGTCACTCTTCCTCAATAGAGAATCAAGCGTGTCCTTGTTCAGTTCAGGGTTATACTTGGAATATGGCCTTGATCTAATATCTACAAGGTAATTTATATCAAATTTATTAAGAATAGAAATTGTGTCCTCAAGGCTTCTGTTGCCATGGCCTATAGTGAATATAGGGGAAATATTTTCATTTATTGGCATGGTTCTCGTTCTTTCCATTGGTCTGAGGTAAGGTTGCCTTCGGGCGTGAGAACGAATGGCCCTTGCCGCACCTTCTCGACATGTACATAAAATATAGATATATCTAAATCATGTTCTACACTATATCGAGTATGGTTTGCCTGGCAAGAAGTTGAAATGCTATGAATCCCGATATTAAAGGCTCTGATTGAGGATAGCGGGGGATTTTATTCATTTTTTACATGTAGTCTCAAACTGATAGGCTTGGTCCTTTTTTATACAAATAGAACATTTTCAATAATCCAGAAGAATGGCCGCCCTGGTGGGTGTCAAGATATTTATTACTTCTGTTTGATACTGTTTGATAAATTATGTTGCCAAGATTTAGCCTTCAAAAGCAAGGGGATAGCTAAATTACCAAATATCCTGATTTATCAGAAAAGCCCACCCGGATCGCCAGGTGGGCTTTTGATGTTTGAATGAATAAGTAAGAAAACGGAAGCCTCCCGGTGGCGGACTGCTCATAATGAGCGGAGGGTCGAATTAATCGCCCTCAGTCAGACCCACAGAGGAGGCTTCCATGGAAAGTATTTACTACATTGGCTTGGACGTCCACAAGAAAACTATCGCCTATTGTATCAAGACGGTTAGTGGCCAGATTGTTCGACAAGGGACGGTTGGTGCCAACCGGATGGCCCTGCATCAGTGGCTCATTGAACTGAGAACCCCATGGGTGGGAGCAATGGAGGCCACACTTTTTACCGGCTGGATTTATGATTTTTTAAGGCCTCATGCGGTTGACCTGAAAGTCGCGCACCCAGAGATGCTCAAAGCGATCACAGCAGCCAAAAAGAAGAATGACCGTGCCGATGCGGAGAAGTTAGCAGATTTGTTGCGGGTGAACCTGCTGCCGGAATGCGTCATGATGTCAGAAGAATTACGGGAGTTGCGACGCATTCTGCGTTATCGAAATATGATTGTGCGGACCGCCACCAGGATGAAGAACAAGATTTCCGGACTATTGATGGAAGTCGGAGCTGATTACAACAAGTAACGACTGCATGGTAAGGCATATTTCAACCAGTTACTTGAACGTGTGGAAGATGTGCCGA
>JBDNGI010000044.1:0-12443 GCA_041689345.1 Halanaerobiales bacterium | reverse complement strand
CCCCAAAGGTTAAACAAGTATTTCTCTGGGGTTGGTTTTGAGATTATTTTTGAAGATAAAGTTAAGTTAATTAAAAATCATTAAATCCTTATACCTTAAAGTTAAACTAGATATCAAAATTAGGTAACCAATCTTTATTAAACTCGAACATTTCATCAACCATATCTTTAATTTCCTGTAAACTAAGGACAGCAGATGTTAAGGGATCCATAGCTATAGCATGGAAAATCTTTCTTTTATCACCCTCAAGTGCTCCTTCAACTGTTAATTCTTCACAGCGGGCACTTACATTATTCAATATTGCTAGATGTTCAGGTAATGGGCCAACATGAATAGGATCAAGACCGCGTTTAGAAGCCAATACCGGAACCTCGACACAACATCCTTCTGGTAAGTTGTCTATCAAACCAAAGTTGCGGACATTACCATTAAACTCAAACATCTGATTATCACCAAATATCGCATTAAAAATATAGGCAGCATATTCCTGACCGCGTTCCAAATCAACTTCTTCGGTAGCTAACCATTCTTTAATATCTTCTTCCCAGTTGTCTTCCCTTTTTAGATATTCATCACGTATATAGGCATATTCACCTGGGTTCCAACCTGTACCATCAGTACAATATTTTTCAATTAAGTCTTCTCTTTTTCTAAACCAGGCATTGTATTCTGAATTATGACCACTAGACTCTGTTACATAATAATCCAAATGACGGAACATCTCATTTCTAACCTGTTCCTCATTATATATATCCTCTTTAGCTACAGCTTCTCTGATTAATGGATAGGCATCTTTCCCCTTCCATTTATAGTCCAGATACCAGGCCTGATGATTGATACCTGCACAGAGATAAGTTATCTCTTCCATCGGAGCCCCTATCCACTCTGCCAACATTTGAGCTGTCCCCTGGACACTATGACAAAGACCATTTATATTGATATCTGATTGTCCTTGTACAGCACGAATAAGCATCGCCATTGGATTGGTATAATTAAGTACAGTGGCATCAGGACAATATTTTTCAACATCCCTAGCTATATCCAACATAACAGGGATTGTCCTTAAGGCACGAAATATCCCTGCTGGTCCTCTAGTATCTCCAACATTAATATCAACACCATATTTTTTAGGTATTTCAATATCCTTTCTCCAAACCTGTACTCCACCCTGAAGTATAGTAATTATTACACCATCTGCACCTTTAAGTGCTTCCACCCTATCTGTAGTAGCAGTTACTTTACTTGGATAATTACCTGCCTCGACAATTTTGTTACAGGCTTTTTCTATGTATTCAAGCCTTTTAGGGTCAATATCCATTAATGCAATTTCACTATCAGCTAGAGCTGGAAATGACAATATATCCTTGACCAATTTCCTGGTAAAACCAAAACTACCGGCACCAATAAATGCAATCTTCTTCATTATAAATTCCTCCCATAAATTAATTTTCCTTCTATATTCTCTTTATTTAACTCAACAAGGACTTTCAGGGCTTGATCTAGGTTCTCCTTAAGGACTTCTACAAGTAAGACAAGTGCAGCAAGTTTGATAATAAGTTGGACTACAACTGAATAAAGTCTTCTATATATATAATAATTAATTTATTACTAAATGTAAACGTATTTATGTTGTTTAAATATGTCCTTATGTTGGGTTTTTTAATTCTAATATCTTTTGTAATGTTAAACTTAGGTATATTGAGTACAAGAATTTATTAAGTAATATAACAAAAGATTATTGACCTAGCACCTGTGGCTGGTTCAATAATCTTAGCCATTTCTGCAATTCCACTTATTCCTGTTGAATATTAACCTCTTCATTATCTCCTTTAGACAATAATACCAAATGTGGATAAGCAATTTCAATACCTACCTCATCAAGGTATTCTTTTACCCTTTGCTTAATATATCTTCCCATAGCCCACTGTTCCATAGGTTTGACTTTAGCTAAAATACGTAAAACTACACTAGAATCGGCAAGTTCCTGTACCCCAAGTACTGTTGGCCCCTCTAGAAGTATATCTTCCTTCTCCTGAGCAATAATTTGACATAATTCCTCTAATTTATTAATTGCCTCTGATGGGTTTTCATCATATGAGATACCTACATCTACTAAAACCCTCATTTTGCCTTCAGAATAATTAGTCACCTGTCCAATCTCACCATTTGGAATTATATGTACTTGACCAGCAAAATTTCTAATAATAGTAGTTCTTAAACCTAATTCCTCTACTATTCCCTCTTGACCGGCTGTTTCAACATAATCCCCTACAGAAAATTGGTTTTCAAATAAAATAAAGAAACCATTTATAATATCTTTAACAAGGCTTTGACCGCCAAAACCTATAGCAAGTCCAAATATTCCTGCACCTGCTATTAATGAAGTTACAGGTAATCCAAAAATTGACAGGATAATTATTCCTGCAAAAAAGTATACCGTATATTTTAAAACACTCTTTAAAAGCAGCATCAGGGTATTCTTTCTTCTTATTTCTTTACCTTCTTCTTCTTTAATAAGTTTATCTATAAATTTGTTTCCAACCCTAATTATTAAGACAGCCCCTAATATTACCATGAGAGCATATACTGACTTTATTAAAATATTCCACAATATTACGCTTGAAAATAAACGATTACCTTGGACAGCAAAATTAGTAAAAAATTGATTCATAGTAAGCTAGCCTCCTTTAGGCTAAGTCAACATGAAGAAAATTAAAACAACTATTATTATAATTATTCCTATTACAAATAAGCATCCCGGTTCTTTATAAATAGGTCTATCGCTTGAAAGATCGACATGATAGCTACCATACTTCCTTGCTTTTTTGAGATTTTTTACTGATTCAGTATAATTACCTTCTTCTCGATTAATAACCCCCAGATTATTATAAGCAAGACCATATTCTGGATCAACCTCAATAGCCTTTTTGTATATTTGTTTAGCTTGCTGCAAATTGCCTTCCGCCTTAACTAGACTTCCTAAATTGGTATAAGCTGCTGCAAACTTCTTGTCCAATTCAATAGCTTGATATAGACGATCTTTTGCCTGCTCATATTCTTTCCTATGTATATGTATTACACCCCATTTGTTATACAATGGAACAAAATCAGGTTTCTCTGCTTGAATTTCAGCCAGTAATTCCTCCGCCTTAGCAAATTTATGCTTATCTAGATATTCAATTGCTTTCTTATATTTATCTTTTAAATCTTCATCAAGATTTTTTAGATAGTTTTCCTCTCTCATAGACAGATCCCTCCATTCTATACTGATTATTTAATTAGTCAGAAATAAGTTTTCTTTTATCATTTTACTATATATTCTAATTATTATCAATTAATAGGGTGTTTTTTCGGATTCACCAACGTAAATTTGTTTCTCGGGCAGCTTTTACTTCGTCAAGTTTCCCTATAGGTGTCGTATGTGGGGCGTTTTTCACCAAATCCGGACTTTCTTCTATTTCCCGGGAAATAATCTTCATCGTTTCGACAAATTTATTTAGGGTTTTAATATTTTCAGTTTCTGTCGGCTCGATCATTAAGGCCTCTTTAACAACCAGAGGGAAATATATTGTTGGGGCATATTGGCCATAATCTAATAACCTTTTGGCTATATTTAAAGTGGAAGAACCCTTTTCCTTCTGCTTTATTCCTGATAAGACAAATTCATGTAAGCTGTTTTCTTGATATGGTAAGTGGTATTCATCTTTTAGTCTAGCCTTCATATAATTAGCATTTAAGACAGCATTCTCAGTTGTTTCTTTTAATCCATTTGCACCCAATTTTCTTATATATGAATAAGCCTTAAGCATAACGCCATAATTACCATAAAAGGCCTGTAATTTCCCGATTGATTGAGGACGGTCATAATCCCACTTATATATATCCTTTTCTTGGTTTTCTCCATCATAAGCTCCATTATCATCTATAGAAGTAGTACCGATTTCATGACATTCCATATTATTGTCATTGAATTTAGCATCTCTACCTGTACCATCAGCTGATTCTTTAGAATTCGTTTCTACCCTTAGTAGTGGTATTGGTAAATATGGTTTAAGAAACTCTTTTACTCCAACAGGTCCGGAACCAGGCCCTCCACCACCATGTGGTGTTGAAAAAGTCTTGTGTAAATTAAAATGTAGTACATCAAAATTCATATCTCCTGGTCTAACATAACCCATAATGGCATTCATATTTGCACCATCATAATACAATAAACCCCCGACATTGTGGACAAGTTCCGATATTTTAATAATATCCTTTTCAAATATACCTAGTGTATTGGGGTTTGTCAGCATTAGGGCAGCAACATTCTCATCTAATACCTCTTTTAAATTTTCTATATCTACCATGCCTTCTTCATTTGATTCTATTTCTATAACATCAAAACCTGCCATGGCAGCACTAGCAGGATTTGTACCATGAGCAGAATCAGGTACAATAACTTTTTTACGCTCTTCCCCTTTATCTTCAAAATATTTCTTGATAATCATCAAACCACATAGTTCACCATGTGCCCCAGAAGCCGGCTGTAATGTTACCTCATCCATTCCACTAATTTCAGCTAAATTCTGTTTTAGTTTATAGAGTATTTCTAGTGAACCCTGAACTAATCCTTCATCCTGATATGGATGTAAATTTGACAATTTATCAAGACGAGCAATATCTTCATTAATTTTAGGATTATATTTCATTGTGCAGGAACCTAGGGGATAAATACCTGAGTCAACGCCATAATTTTTTTGTGAAAGCAATGTATAGTGCCTAACTACGTCGACTTCACTTACTTCCGGTAATTTTAATTCTTCCCTTAAATAATTTTGCGGAAGTAATTCAGATAATTCCTGATCTTTATTGGGTAAATCAATCTTGGGTAAAGAATATCCCTTTCTTCCTGAACTACTATATTCTATAATTAATGGTTCACTCTTTGTATTACCTATTGCCTTATTTTTAATGGAACTTTTTGATTCATTAATTTGTTTACCCATTTTTAACCACCTCTAATGCATTTATAAATTGATCTAATTCTTTGAGGGTTTTTTTCTCTGTTACACATACTAAGAGAGCGTCGAATTTATAACCTAAAGAAGTAATTCGTATACCAGCCAAAATACCCTTTTCCTTTAATTTTTCATAGTATACTTTCGTATCTCCTGGGGGCTGAATCAGGAACTCATGAAAAATATTCCCCTTATTTAATACTATGTATCCTGGTATAGTTTCAATTTTCTCTGCTAAATAATGTGCCTTTCTTAGACAGTGTTCTGCTACCTCTTTTAATCCATGCTTACCCATCACTGATAGATATATTGTAGCTATGAGGGCGTTTAAGGCTTCATTTGTACAAATATTGGAGGTGGCGCGTCCCCTCCTAATATGTTGCTCTCTGGTTTGCAGAGTCATAACATAACCCTTTTCCCCATTTTGGTCAGTTGTAGCGCCTACAATACGACCAGGCATCTGTCTTAGGTACTTCTCTTTACAGGCCATAAATCCTAAATATGGTCCACCATAATTAATTGTGTTCCCCAAGGCTTGGCCTTCTCCTACTACAATATCTGCATCTAACTGTCCTGGTGATTTTAGCAAAGCTAGTGCAATAGGATTTGCTATAACAATTAATAGAGTTCGTTTAAAGCTATTTAGCATCTCTTTTATTTTTGTTATATCTTCAATACTTCCCAAAAAATTTGGGTACTGTATAACAACCGCAGCTGTATTTTGATCAATCGCTGAATCTAATTGTTCAAGATTTGTTTGTGTATCTTTGATCTCAACTTCAGTAAAGACTAATCCCTGTTGTTTCCCATATGTTTGGGCAACTTCTCTATAAGCAGGGTGTACTGATTTTGAGATAATAATATTTTTCTTTCTGGTAATTCTGGAAGCCATTAATACTGCTTCGCCTGTAGCGGAACCTCCATCAAGCAGTGAGGCATTGGCAACTTCCATATCTGTTAATTGGCATATCATACTTTGATATTCATAGATAGCCTGGAGACTTCCCTGGCTTAATTCAGCCTGATAAGGTGTATATGCTGTATAAAACTCGGAACGAGAAACAATATGATCTATAATACTTGGTATATAGTGATCATATGCACCACCTCCTAGAAAGGAATTCATCTCGTCGAGAGATGAATTCCTGCTAGCCTGTTCTTTTATTTCTTTTAATAATTCTAATTCCGAAAGACCGGCTGGAATTTCAAGCTTCCCTTGAAACAAAACTTCCTGGGGAATAGCTTTAAATAAATCTTCCATTTTAGCTATTCCTATAGTTTTTAACATCTCTTCTTTCTCCTGTAATGTGTTAGATATATAACTCATATCGTCTATCCCTCTTCTTCCAGGAACTCTGCATAGTCCTCATAATCCATTAATTCTTCTAAGTCATCTTTATTCTCTATCTTTACCTTAAGCAGCCAACCACCTTCAAATGGTTCTTCATTTATTAGTTCTGGTGAATCAAAAAGGCCTTCATTTATTGCAATAATCTCTCCTCCAATGGGTAAATAAACATCAGATACAGCTTTTACAGATTCAACCACTCCAAAGGAGTCAAACTGCTCAAATACATCTCCGATTTCTGGTAATTCTACAAAGACTACATCTCCCATCTCTTCCTGGGCGTATTCAGTAATACCTATTGTAGCTTCATTTCCTTCTACTAAAGTCCATTCGTGATTCTCGGTATAAAATAAATCTTTAGGTATATCCATTTTATAATTTCCCCTCTCTTTAATTAACCCATATTCACTAATTTTTAATACTATCTTTCCCCACTACTTACTATTATTTAAACAAAGGGAGTTTTAACAACAACTGCTTTTACTGGTCTGTTTCTTATGATTACCCTTAGATCTTGGCCAACATTAGCATATTCCCTATCTATATAAGCAAGACCTATATTTTCTTTAAGGGTTGGAGAATAACTGCCGCTAGTAACTTCGCCTATTACTTTAATATTATGCTTTTCAAAAGTTTCTTTATCACTTTGTTTATTAATATTATCTTTCTCTTTATTATTATTATTTAATTTTTTTTTATTATCAATATTCGATTTTTCCTCTATGACTATCTGATATCCATGTCTGGGAATTCCCCTACCAATTAACTTAAATCCTACCAGCCGTTGTTTATACCCTTTTTCTTTATATTCCAGAAGCTTTTCTCTACCTATAAAATTACCCTTGGGAAAATGCACTGTCCAGGATAAACCAGCTTCTAATGGATGCCTTGTTTGATCAATATCATTCCCATAAAGACAATAGCTTTTTTCTAACCGCAAGGTATCTCTAGCACCTAAACCTACAGGCAAAATATCATATTCTTTTCCAACCTGCATTATTTTTTCCCATAACTTTAAAGAATTATCAGATCTACAATATAACTCATATCCTAATTCTCCCGTATAGCCAGTTCGAGAAATAATTGTTTCTATATCAACCACTTTACCCTCTTTAAAGTTATAAAAAGAGATAGAATCCAAGTCTATTTTTGTTAATTTACTAAGTATATTCTTTGATTGTGGGCCCTGTAATGCCAGAAGAGAATACTCCCTAGATACATTCTTCAATTTAATATCCCCTCTTATATTTTCTCTTATCCACTTATAGTCCTTAGCTATGTTTGATGCATTTACAACCATCATATAATCTTCATCTGATAGACAATATATCAACAAGTCATCAATAATTCCACCATTGAAATCACACATAGGTGTATACATAACCTGCCCTACTGTATGACTAGCAACATTATTTGTTACAAGGTACTGTAGGTTAAGTAATACATCTTTCCCTGTTATTCGAAATTCCCCCATATGTGATACATCGAATAATCCAGCTTTATTTCTTACTGCCTGATGTTCATTTAGAATACTGCTATACTGTACTGGCATTTCCCAACCAGCAAAGTCAACCACCTTTGCCCCTAATTCCTGATAAATATCAAATAACGGTGTTTTCATTCCACCACCCCCTGATCACTTATTTTTGTTAATGTATTACTACAGCCATTATCATAGAGTTTCCTATGTAGTTTAGATAAATCTCTCCTTCTAAATCAAAAAGAGGAAATTAGCATTTTTTAGCTAATCTCCTCTGTCCCGATAGTTCAGAGTTTCGTCCCTCCAGGATTCTTTTGCCTGAGAGTTTTGGCCTTTTTGACCTTATCTCCTTCGGCGCCTTAATTCTAAGGTCTCTCTCCTGGATTTCATCCGAAATCTGTATGTAACTGTAAAAAACATCCCTTACTCTTAGTATATTCTTAATTACTTCAATATTTCCTTCTTCTTAAGCAAAATTTTTATTTTTTTAGTATGTTTATAAGAAAATTATTTCTTCTTTATTAATAAAATTATGTAAAATGATATAACTAAGATACCCAAGTAGCCAAACAATGGATATAATTTATCAATTAAACTTGAAAAACCAGAAGGTACTAGGGGTAAAATGAAGATTAAGCCAATTACTAAACCTAGTTCATACTTCAATTTAAACAAAGATATAAACCTTTTGGTAAATGCATAATAATTTGCGATTGCAGTTGTAACCATAGCAAAATATAAGGCCACAATATATAAAAGATAAACACCCTTCCCTACCTTTCCCGCCATATATAATAAAAGAATCTCCTCTTTTGCTCCCTCAGGAAAAGCAGTAGTTATACCTATAAATATTATTATTAATAGAATCGATAATAATATACCACCAAGTACACCTGCACTAGTAATATTATCATCATCCTCTTTATATACTATACTAGTCATAACCGCTATGGCCATAACTAAATTATAAGAACCATATAATAATGAATCCTTTAGCCAATTTATGTTTGATAAATTTGGTTTATCTCTAAGCACATCTTTTATAGGTAATTCAAGTGGATTTGAAATATATTTTATTACTGTATAGATTGTAATCATTGTTAGAATGGGTATCAATATTGTATTAACGGTCAATATACCTTCACGACTTAATATTAACGTTAATAAAATAAAGACTACTGTTATTGTTACACCAAGCAAATACGGTATCCCCAACAAATTATAAAATACTTCCCCTGACCCAGCTAACATAACAGATACACTTCCCAGTAGAAAGCAACTATATATAAAATCAAAAATATATGAAAAGGGTTTTGGTAGATATTTATAAAAAAAACAATGATAATTTTCTATATCACATTTTTTCCCGAGTTTAAAAAAAAGAGGAGCCAATATTATAAAGAATATCATAACTATTCCGATTCCATAAATACCTAGGCCAGAATGTCTAGCAAAAAACCTCCATATTTCACGTCCTGAAGAAAACCCTGCCCCTACCACTGCACCCACATATGTAAATGCTAAACCTATTATCCTTTTCTTATTCATCATTTTATTCCTCCCTTACAAATAATATTTATGCTCTTAGGAAGGTATAAATTAATGAATTATTGTCGATAATAAATCATATACATATTCATATAAGTATGATTTTAACAAATACTATTTACTGTAGTGGCCACTCTCTCATTTTGAGGCCCTAAAGGATGACCTAAAGATCAAGCCTCCCTAAAAGATGCCTAAAGAACAGGCCCTGGGATTAACACCATTTAGGTTAAATTTTAAATAGTAAATTAAAGTTTTGATAGTAAACATACTATATATATGTTAAAGGAGGAAAAGTATGTTTTTCGAAACAAAAAGGGTTCATATTGATGATAAAAATTCTTCAGTTCTGCTTCACTCTTTAATATCTAATTTAATGTTAAAATTAAAATATAATTCAAAAAGAAGTTTGATAATACTATGCATAGGAACAGATCGTTCAACTGGTGATTCTCTCGGGCCGCTAACTGGTACCTTATTGAAAAAGTCCCATATGCTTCCAGCAGAAGTTATAGGTAATATTCATAATCCAGTACATGCCAGCAATCTACAACATATAATTGAACAAATAAAAAACGAGTATTGTAATCCTTTTATAATAGCTATTGATGCAGGGCTAGGTAAACAAAGTAGTGTCGGTTATATTGACGTAAAAAAAGGTCCCCTAAAACCAGGAACCGGTGTTAATAAACAATTACCCGAAATAGGAGATATGCATATAACAGGTCTAGTAAATGTAGGAGGATATATGGAATATCTGGTCCTACAAAGCACTAGGCTAAGTATTGTATTGAAAATGGCAGAAACTATTTCTTCAGCACTTAATTTATCATTAAGTTCTATCAGGGAAAATGTTGAAGCAGAAGTAAGCGCAACAGATTAAGTATTTTCTTTTCCAGCAGCAACTTCTTGTTTAGTTTTTTTTGAAATATCAACATTTTTAGATACATCTATATTTTTTTGATTATTCAAGGGTCTACTTTCACCAGTAAAGGAGGCTCCTTCTTCGATTTTTACAGTCTTAGTCTGGATATTGCCATTTAAACTTCCACTTGGCAATATCTCTATTTTTTCATTAGCAACAATGTTTCCATTAATAGTACCTGCAACAATTACTTTGCGTGCCTCTATCTGAGAATGTAAGACACCACTTTCTCCAACATAAAGATCACCTTCTGCTTTAATGACACCTTTAACCTTTCCTTCAATCCTTAAAGATCCCTTGGTATATAAATCACCCTCAATAGCGGTACCATCCCCTAGTATTGTCTCTACTTTCCCTTTTTCTTCATCAAGCTTTTTTTCTTTTCTTTTCTTCCCCAACATAGTTACCCCCCTATATATTGTCTAGGATTTTGTGGAATATTATTTGTGCGTACTTCATAGTGTAAATGAGGCCCACTACTTCTTCCGCTATTACCACTAAGGGCTATCCTATCCCCTCTGGAAATTTTTTGACCCTTTTTAACAAGTATTTTATTTAAATGGGCATATCGAGTTTCGTATCCATAACTATGTTCTATTACAACAAGCAATCCATAACCACCATTACTTGCTGCGTATTTTACAATACCATCAGCTGTAGCAACTACCGGGGTATTATACCAGACGCCTATATCTATCCCCTCATGAATTTCTTGTTTACCTGTAAATGGGTCTTTTCGCCAACCGTAATTTGAAGATATGTAGGCATCTCCTTTATCTGCTAGCGGCCAAATTGTAGGAGTGGCGGCCCTTAAGTCATTATATTCCTTAACTGACATTTCCAAATCATTTAACTTTTTCTGTTGTCCAGGTAATTCTTCTTTTAACATACTAATGTTGTCTTTGGCTTGTTCTATTATCTCTTGAGATGGACGATAATTTAATAGAATTTCACCACCTCCGATAGGTAAGTCTCGCGGGATAATCGAATTGTTCTCTGTAAGAAATATACGTAGTTTTAAATCTACCGTTTCTTCAACAGCTGCTTGACTATCTAACTTATCATTCTTTATCATACCTTTGATTTCTTTATTATATTCTCGTAGTTGTTCCAAATTTTGTATTAAACTTTCAGTATCCTGAGCAAGGGCATACAATTCATTTTTCAATTTTTGATTTTCTGCTTTTATTCCCTTGTATTCTTCTAGTTTTTTCGATATAGCTATATAATTTTGTTCATAATAATTATATAGGTAAGATAGTGTAGTAATCAAAATTATAAATAACAATATAATTACGACTGGTACAATACGCCTTATCGTAAAATTCTTCACATTACTTGAAGGTGACGGGATAACCGTAATATTTACTTCTTCAAAAAAATAATAAGATAGTTTTTTAAGAAAACCCATATATACTTTTCCGCTCCCTTTTAGCTTTTTCTAAACAAACAAGAACCTAATTACGAGATTTACCAAACTCGTATTATGAAGTAAAATCTATATATGTCACTTTAAAATTTATCATATGAATAAAACTATTACAGTGACACACGTCACAACAATTTGAAATAAATTAAGCCCTAATTATTATTTAGCTATTTCCTTTAAAACTCCTTTAGTAAGACAAATAAAATTTAAATAATTATAATAAAATAATTGTTAATATAACTGCAAAAACCAAAGAAGGCAGCATATTTCCAACTTTTAATTTACCAATTCCCATTATATTCAATCCTATAGCAAGTATTAAGAGTCCACCAGTTGCAGTCATTTCTGTTATCATCACATCTGTTAGATATTTTTCTGCCACAGAGGCAAGCAGTGTAATGCTCCCCTGGTACAAGAAAACAGGTATTGCAGAAAATGCAACTCCTACTCCAGAAGTGGCAGCAAAAGCGATTGAAGCAAACCCTTCTAATATAGATTTATTATATAAAATTGTAGGATCATTATTTAAACCATCCTGTATTGAACCCATAATAGCCATTGCACCAACACAAAAAACCAAACTAGCCTGCACAAATCCCTAAACAAATAAATCATCTTTACTGTTAAAGCTTTTCTTTATATATATTCCAACTTTTTGAAGTTTGTTTTCTATATCAATTATTTCTCCAGTGACAGCTCCCAGTACCATGCTAAAT
>JBDNGI010000043.1:0-3892 GCA_041689345.1 Halanaerobiales bacterium | reverse complement strand
TGTGCAGCTTGAACTTCATCATAAATAGCAGCTGCTTTTATTTGTTTTTCTGGATCATTATCATCCATATCTAATATTTGATCTACTCTCTCTTTAAGGCCTTTAATATCCTTACCTTCCTCTTTAGCTTGCCTTGGTTCAGATTCTATACCATCGCTAATTTTCATCCACTTTTGTTTTTTTAACATATAATTTCCTCCTTGAAATTTATATATTTATTATTTTTGTGCAAAAACATGAAACCGTTTACACAAATTTTATTTTTTTTATCCCGGAAAGTTACTAGCTCACTCCTCTATATATACTTTTTGTAAATTCTCTAATTAGGATACAATCATATCTCTAGGTTTTTCATTATAAGTATCATTCCTTTCGCTGCACTCAAGGCACAAAATTTAATGAAAGTGTTATATTCCCAAAACTTCTACTTCGTACTATAATTTAATTGGATAAGCAGATATACTACAGAGCACGGGGAGGTGAGTTGTGCAGCTATTTTGCTGCACGAATTATAAGATGCGCCGTTTGCTAATTCCAAGAACAAATAAGTGTGTGCCAAAGAGCACGAAAACTAATCTTTGTATAAACAATTCCGTTTATTAGGTAGCAAACAGTCAATGTCTGCTTTATCCACTATAGCTTAAACGGAGCTGTGTTAAATGTTAAAAATTGTTTATCCTATTTGTTGTGGAATTGATCTTCACAAAAAAATTGTAGTTGCAACGGTTGGTGCTACTAATAAATCGGGTGTTACTAGCAACCAAACCAAACGATTCTCAACCTTTACTGAAGATCTCTATTATCTTCTGAACTGGTTAAAATCTCAATCCTGTATTCATGTCTGTATGGAGTCAACAGGTATTAAGCCCCTATTAGTTCAATGCGCAAATGCTGTAATTAAAAACAAAGACTTTGATTATTTTAGAGTTCGTTATCAGCAAATTAAAAGGTGGTGCGGTCACAAAAAAGCTATAATCGCTATAGCTCACATGTTATTGAATTGTATTTATTATATACTTGATAGAAAAAAAACTTTTAACTATGATTTGTACAAGCTTGACTCCAAACCAAAGCAAACTTATGCGCCTCAAATTACTGAGGAAATGGCTGTACGTTATTTACAGATATTAGGCTATCAAATACCCGATTTAACTAGTACGGCTTAATAAATCTAATACATCTTAATATTCTTCCTCTTTTTTAAAGCCATTTTTGTAGGCTTATTTTGTTATGCTTTTTTTCGACTATTCTTTTTTTATAACACTTTCAAACTAACGAACTTCTATTCTCACTAAAAAACGACGAACACATTTTAACAACCAATACAGTCTTTCCTTTTTGATACTCAAGAAAGGTGGACTATCTTCAGTCAGTAAATAACTACATCATTACGTCTTATCCTAATAACTCCCGTTTCTTGAAACCACTCTTCATAGTTTTGCGAATAATTTTTATTACTGACTGCTTGATATTTTTTAGTCCCTCCTTATAAGATATCACTTAATATATTGTTTTTTTGTATTGCTAAACATACTATATAATATCAGACTACTCCTTTTAATTCTAATTCTGATGCACGGTGACAGGCAACAGTGTGCTCATTATCCCCCATTGGGTTTAACAAGGGAGCCTGCTTTCTACATATGTCTAAAGCATATTCACACCTTGGAGCAAAGGGACATCCATCAATTTTTGTAGAAGCATCAGGTATTTCTCCAGATAAAGTCTGACCTAACCAAGGTTGGTGTGGATCAGCATCAGGTACTGCTGCTAATAACGCACTAGTATATGGATGTAATGGATTGATAAAAAGGTCTTCTGTATCAGCCAGTTCCACAATTTTACCTAAATACATTACTGCTACCGTATCACAGATATAACGAACAACACTTAGATCATGAGCTATAAACAAATAAGTTAAGCCCATCTCTTCCTGTAACTCTTTTATTAAATTTAATATTTGGGCCTGAACTGAAACATCAAGAGCAGATACAGGTTCATCAGCTACGACTAGTGCTGGATTTACAGCAAGTGCTCGAGCAATTCCGATACGCTGCCGTTGACCACCGCTAAAAGCATGGGGATAACGTCTCATATATGAGGAATTTAAACCAACAACCTGCAATAATTCACTAACTCGATTTTCGTATTTATTTCGCTTCCATCCCTGTACTTTTAACGGTTCAGCAATAATATCTAAGACAGGCAATCTTGGATTAAGTGAAGAAAAAGGATCCTGGAAAACCATCTGAATATCACTACGCACTTCTTTTAACTGTTTTGCATTAAGTTTTGACATATCTACTATTTTCCCATCAGAAAGTCGAAAATAAATTTCCCCTTCTGTCGGGTCTATTGCCCTTAAAATACTTCTAGCAGTGGTCGTTTTGCCGCATCCACTTTCCCCAACCAATCCCAATGATTGCCCCTGGGGAACGGAAAGATTAACATCATCAACTGCTCTAACATATCCACTAACTTTCTGAAGGAACCCTGTTGTTATTGGATAATATTTCTTTAACCCTGTTACATGTAAAATTAAATCATCCGGCATTTCTAACATCAGTATCCACTCCTTCATCGGTATATAAGTAGCAATTCACAAAATGATCTGATTCCATTTCTTTTCTTCTTGGCATTTTTTCTTTGCACATTTGACCAACAATGTCCTGGCATCTGGTGTGAAAGGGACATCCTTTTAATTTAAGATAAGGATCTGGTACTGATCCTTTTATTGAAGATAACTTACCCGTCACCCCTTTTAACTTTGGAATAGATTTTAATAAATCCCTGGTATACGGATGTTTAGGATTATCAAATATCTGTTCTACTGCACCATCTTCAATTATCCGTCCTAGATACATAACATAAACATGTTCTACCATATGTGCTATAACCCCGAGATCATGTGTTATCAACATTAAAGATAGATCGAAATCTCTTTGCGCTTTTTTAATTAATTCCAGAACCTGTGCCTGAATCGTCACATCTAAAGCAGTAGTTGGTTCATCAGCAATTAATAACCTTGGATTACAGGCCAGGGCCATAGCAATCATTGCCCTCTGTCTCATACCTCCGCTAAATTCAAAAGTATAACTATCTACTTTTTTTTCTGGATTTGAAATACCGACCAGATTAAGTAATTCTATCACTTTTTCTCGAGCTGCTGCTTTGGAAATATCTTGATGTTGTAATATTGATTCCATTATTTGATTATTGATAGTATGAACAGGACTAAAAGCAGTCATCGGTTCCTGGAATATCATTGATATCTCATTACCGCGAATTGTTCTAATTTCTTTCCCGCTGGCGGCAAGTTGAGTCAAATCCTGAACCTTACCATCTTCTCTTTTAAAATTAATCTGACCAGCAGTAATTTCCCCCACTTTTGGCAATAGACGCAGGATAGAATAAGAAGTTACAGACTTACCACAACCACTTTCACCTACAATGCCGACAGACTGACCCGACTTTATTCTAAAACTAACACCATTAACAGCTTTCACTATTCCAATATCTGTAGTGAATCTAACATGCAAATCGTCTACTTCAATTAAGAAATCTTTGTTTTTATTTGACATTCTTTCACCTCCATAACAATGATATTCTATTCTGAATAAGGATCAGCTGCATCTCTTAAGCCGTCCCCAAGAAAATTAAAAGCCAATACTGTAATAATAATAAATACCCCAGGAATCATTAACCATGGTGCCATGGCAATAGTGTAGATATTTTGGGCTTTGTTGAGAAGAACTCCCCAACTAATTACTGGGGGTTGCAAACCTATTCCGAGGAAACTTAAGGATGTTTCTCCTAAAATCATGGCTGGAATAGCTAATGAAAGTGAAGCTATAATATGACTCATAAAAGAAGGCAACATATGAAGAAAAAT
>JBDNGI010000042.1:0-4510 GCA_041689345.1 Halanaerobiales bacterium | reverse complement strand
TTTGCCACACATTATCATGAACTAACTAAACTAGAAGAAGAGCTTCAGGGAATTAAGAATTACAATGTTTTAGTCGAAGAGGATGAAAATGGTGTTCACTTTCTTCATAAAATAATTCCAGGAAAAGCTAATGACAGTTATGGTATTGAAGTAGCTAAATTAGCCGGTTTACCAGATGATCTTATTATGAATGCCAATAATATTTTAAAATACTTAGAAAGTAATGAACAAAAAGAATTGAATATATCCAGGAAGGTTAATAATAAAATTGCTGATAAACAGCTAATTAATGATAACAATGATAATGTTATCAAAAGTAAAAATAAAACTAATGAAAATACTGCTAATGATTTAAGTTCAAAGAAAATAAATCGGGCAAATAGCATTTCAATAAACGATGATAAAAACCTTAGTAGAAATATAAGTGAATCAACTAATAGGAGAGATACAAATGTTAATTCAAATAAAAGATTACGATTATTTGAAGATGATAATTCCTATGAAAAAAGTATTGTTATTGAGAAATTGTTAGAAATGGATTTATTATCATTAACACCGATAGATGCTATGAATTTCCTTCATAAATTACAGCAGGAAGCCAAGAAAGGAGATTAGGTGAATATTTATGGGACTAATTAAACAATTATCAGAAAATGTTTCTAATCAAATTTCAGCAGGTGAAGTTGTTGAAAGACCTTCTTCAATTGTAAAAGAGCTTATAGAAAATTCAATTGATGCTGGTAGTACACAAATTCGTGTGGAGATTGATAATGGTGGACGTGATAAAGTAAGGGTAAAGGATAATGGTAGTGGTATAGCAGAAGATGATATAGAGTTGGCCTTTGCCAGATATGCTACCAGTAAGATTCAAAATGTGAATGACTTATATTCAATAAAAACACTGGGTTTTAGGGGAGAGGCACTGGCCAGTATTGCTTCAGTAAGTAAGATAAAAATAAGTTCTCGTACTACAGAGTCAGTAAAAGGTACTTATATGCAACTTAATGGTGGGAAAGTTATTAAAAAGGAACCTATTGGTACACAAGTAGGGACAGATATTCTTATTGAAGATATTTTTTTTAATACCCCAGCTAGATTTAAATATCTTAAGACAATTAATACTGAATTTGGTCATATAAGTAGTATTGTTAGTAGAGAAGCAATGGCGTATCCAGATATACAATTTATATTAAGTCATAATGATAATCAAGTATTAAAAACACTTGGTACAGGAAATTTACTTGATATTATATATTCTATATATGGTCAAGAGATGGTTGATAATCTGATTCCTATTGATTATGAAGAAAGTTATGTTAAATAAAATGGTTATATAGCTAAACTAGAATTTACACGTTCTTCAAGAATCAATCAGTTGTTTTTTGTTAATAATAGACCTGTAAATAATCGTTGTTTAAATCGGGGTGTAGAAAAGGGTTATCATGGTTTATTACCTTCAGGTAGGCATCCAGTTGTAATTATGAAAGTAAAATTAAATCAAATTCTTGTTGATGTTAATGTTCATCCAACAAAAAGAGAAGTTCAATTCAGTAGAGATGAAATAATTGAGAATGTTGTAAAAAAAGGTATTAAAGCAAGTCTGTCAGAACTAAATCTTGCTCCAAAATTTAAGAAAGATAAATTTAAAGATTTTAACAAAAAGAAAGAAAAAAAATTACAATCATTAAATTTTGATGATAAAACCAGCAAGATAGAAAAAAGTATGGAAAAAAATAATACTAAAATAGATGAACTAAATATAGAAAATAAAACTACTTACAGTAAAGACATTGACCATAAAGACAATGATAATAAGGATATAGACAAGGATATAGATAATAATGACATAAATCATATTAACTCATCTAGTGATACTAACCATAAAAAAAGTAATACTAGCCTGTCTAGTAAATCTATTCTTAAAGGTAATAAAGATTTAAAAGATCAAAATAATTTACATTTAATTCAAAAAGACTTAGTTTTAAATGAAAATAAGGAAAATAAATATATTAAAACTTATACTGATAATAATAATCTTGTAAAAGAAAATAATACCAATAAGAATCTTAATAAAACAATAAGTGATAATAGTTTCCCTGAAACAATCAAGAAAATATTTGGGCAAATTAATAATACTTATATCCTTGCAGAGGGGGAAGATGGTCTTTATATAATAGATCAGCACAATGCACATGAACGAGTACTTTATGAAAATTATTATTATAAATATAATAATCAAGATATCATAACACAATCTTTATTAGTACCAGTAACAATTGAAGTTAGTCTTGCAGAAAAAGAACTTATTGAAAAATATATCGGTCAATTATCTGATGTAGGAATTAACATAGAGCCATTTGGTGGTAATAGTTTTATAATTACTGAAATCCCTAACTTTATAAAAAATATTCCTGCTAAAGTTATAATAAGGGATATAATCGATAATTTATCAGAAAATGGGAAAACAATGCAGCAGGCTGAAATGATTGATAACATTATTACTTATATGTCATGCCGTGGTGCTATAAAAGCTGGTAAACACCTGGATCAAATGGAAATGAAGAAATTAGTAAAAGAACTTTTTTCCTCAGAAAATAGCTATCGTTGCCCACATGGTAGGCCTATAATTGTTCATATGAGTAATGATGAGATTGCTAAAAGTATGGGACGGTAATCTTATATTGTCTTTAGAACAAGTAGATTTATATAACCATAAGCTTAACATAAACATAAAATCCTTAAAAATATAAGTGTTTGAATTTTAGGCGTAATTACCTATAAGGAGTTGTTCAAAAATGGATAAATATCCATTGTTGGTAATACTAGGTCCAACTGCAGTAGGAAAAACTGAACTATCCCTTGAAATTGCTGAAAAGATACATGGTGAAATTATTTCGGCAGATTCAATGCAGATTTATAGAGAGATGAACATTGGTACTGCCAAAGCATCTCAGGCAGAACGAACAAGGATAGAACATCATTTAATTGATATAGTAAATCCTGATCAGGATTTTTCTGTAGCTGATTATCAGGAAAGAGTCGATACATTAATTCCCAGAATTATTGAAAAAGAATGTACACCTATTTTAATCGGGGGTACTGGATTATATATTAAAGCCCTAATTCAGGGATTTCTTTTTCCTGAAATGAAAACAAATACCGAATTACGTAACAAACTGGAAAAAGAAGCTGAAAAATATGGTAATGAGTATATACACAACAAGTTAAAAGAAATAGATATAGAACTAGCTAATAAATTACATCCCAATGATTTACGTAGAGTAATCCGTGGTATTGAAGTTTTTAATGAAACTGGAAATACGATTACTTATTATAAGAAAAAACAGGAAGCTACTCCAAAGCGTTATAATTCACTTAAAATTGGTTTAACTCGTGAACGGGAATCGTTATATCAAAGAATTAATCATCGTATAGATATTATGATAGAAAACGGCCTGGTAAATGAGGTTAAATATTTACTAGATAGTGGTTATGATATCGGAACAACAGCACTACAAGGTCTAGGCTATAAAGAAATCATTGGATATTTGAATAATGAATATTCATTTGAAGAGGCAGTACGGATATTAAAAAGAGATACTCGCCATTTTGCTAAAAGACAGTTAACCTGGTTTAATAGAGATAAAGATATACACTGGTTTAATCTATCGCAAAAAAGTACAACCGCTGTTTATAATGAAATCATGGATTTAATTTTAGAGTGGAGTAAGTTCACAGATTTATATTTTGATATATAAAGGAGACGAAATATGCAAAGCTTTCCAAAAGTTACTGATGAATCATTTCAAGATAAAGTAAATAAATATCCGTTTGTTTGTATTGTTTTTTCATCTATTAGATGCGGATACTGTCAGTTAGCCAAAAAAAATTTAAATGATATATTGAAACAATTACCCCAGATAAATGTTTATGAATATTTAGTAGATAAAAATTATATATATATAGAAAGATTTAATATAACAAGTGTACCCCTTATGATATTATTTAAAAATGGAGAAATCGTACACAGGTTTTTTGGTGTACGAGAAAAAAGTGATTTGTATTATCAGTTTAAGTCATTTTTACCTAAAGATGATTTAGGTATTAAATAGTTTACAATTATTTAAGCGGTGATACTAAGCCCCCAGGCCCAAGGCCTGACTTTTAGGCACCTATCTATGGAAGGTAAGTGCTGTCAAGTCATGACATAATTAATAACCACTACTACTAATTTTCATTATTGTAAGATTTTAAGGGAATAGAAAGTTACCGGGATTTGTTCCTTTAATTTCAATGGAAGACAAAAAAATCTACTAAAACCATGAATTAACTTTATGACTATAATAATATAATCACTTATTTATAAATTTAATGAGGACATTCAGCATGTCCTTTTTTATATTTGTATAAATTTTGAATATAATTTTAATATAAGTTCAAAACCGTAAAATATAAGTTAATCTTTTACTAAGAATTCTATCTATAACTTACTTCTAATAATACCTATCCT
>JBDNGI010000041.1:0-2600 GCA_041689345.1 Halanaerobiales bacterium | reverse complement strand
GGAGTAACAGATTTTGGTGTTCATTTTAATTTAGTATATTTTGCCCCTGCTAGTGGGCTTAACCCTAAGATTTTGGAATTATACAATAATAATATTTTAAAGGTAACAAGACAACTCTATTACAGTATGAAAAATAATAATTCCCTTGATATGGTTTTAAGTGTTAACGGCTTTCCCTTAGTAACTATAGAATTAAAGAATCACTTGACTAATCAAAGTGTTGAAAATGCTAAAATACAATATAAAAAAGACCGTGACCCAAAGGAACTGATCTTTCAGTTTAACAAAAGGTCTTTGGTTCATTTTGCAGTTGACCCTGATCAGGCATATATGACAACAAGGTTGGCCGGCAATAAGACTTTCTTTCTCCCTTATAATCAAGGATTTGAAAATGGTGCAGGTAATCCACCTAATCCAGATGGATATAAGACAGAATACCTCTGGAAGAAAATCTGGCAGAAAGACAGTCTCTTAGATATCTTTGGGCGTTTTATGCATCTGAAAAAAGAAGAAAAGATACAGGATGGTCAAAGACAGGTAAATGAAATTATGATCTTTCCTCGTTATCACCAATTAGATGCAGTACATAGGATTGTATTTGATGTTAATGAACATGGAGTAGGTAAAAATTACTTAGTTCAGCATTCTACTGGTAGTGGTAAGAGTATTACTATTGCCTGGATAGCTCATCAATTATCCAGTTTACATAATCGCTATGATGATTTAATCTTTGATTCAGTAATTGTAGTTACTGATAGAAAGGTACTTGATCAACAGTTACAGGATACCATCTATCAGTTTGAACATAAACATGGGGTTGTTCAGAAGATAGATAAGGATTCCAGTCAGTTGGCCAGGGCTCTAGAAACGGGTACTAAGGTAATTATAACTACCCTGCATAAATTTCCTCATGTAATTAAGAAAGTAGGTTCATTACCAGAGAGAAATTATGCTGTTATTATAGATGAAGGACATAGGTCTCAAAGTGGGGAATTAGCTAGCTCTCTAAAAGATGTCTTAGCCAATACAGATTATGAAGAAGATACAAATAATTTCACTTATGAAGATGAGATAGTTAAAACTTTAGATAAACAGGGTCGACAGTCTAATTTAAGTTTCTTTGCCTTTACTGCTACACCAAAGGCTAAAACCTTAGAGAGATTTGGGGTTATGGATGAAGACGGTAAACCTCACCCCTTCCACCTATATTCTATGCGTCAAGCCATTGAAGAGGGCTTTATACTAGATGTATTAAAAAACTATACAACATACAAGACTTATTACAAGGTAGCCAAGAAGATTGAAGATGACCCTGAAGTAGACAAAAAGAAGGGTACCAGGGCTATTGCTCGTTTTGTATCATTACATCCTCATAATGTTGCTCAGAAGGCAGAAATTATGGTGGAACACTTTTATCGAGTTACCAGGAATAAGATTGCTGGGAAAGCTAAGGCCATGGTAGTCACATCTTCTAGATTACATGCTGTTCGTTATAAAAAGGCCTTTGATAAGTATATCAGAGAAAATGGCTATCATGATATGGATACCTTAGTTGCCTTTTCTGGAACAGTTAAAGAGAAGGATATTGATAAAGAATATACTGAGGCAGGAATGAATGGATTTTCACAGGATGAGCTCAGGGAACAGTTTAATACAGATGATTATCATGTCTTGATTGTAGCCAATAAATATCAGACAGGATTTGACCAACCATTATTACATACAATGTTTGTAGATAAGAAACTATCAGGAATAGCGGCAGTGCAGACCCTTTCAAGATTAAATCGAACACATAAGGGTAAACATGATACCTTTGTACTTGATTTTGTTAATGAAGCAGAAGAGATTCAAGAGTCTTATAAACCATATTATGAACAGACAATAGTAGAGGAGACATCTGATCCTAATTTACTGTATGACTTAAAATATAAATTAGATGACTATAACGTTTATTGGCACTCAGAAGTAGATAAGTTTAATAGTGTTTTTTATGATCCCAGTAATAAAGATAAAGCTGATGCCCAGGGTATATTAAATGCCTATTTGGATCCAGCAGTAGACAGATACAAGGATCGTGAGGAAGAAGAGCAGGCCGACTTTAAGAGTACTTTGACTACTTTTGTTAGACAGTATGCATTTTTATTACAGATAATCCCTTTTAAGGATGTTGATTTACATAAGCTATATAGTTATGGTAGGTTCCTCTTGAAAAAACTGCCTAAGGATTTCAATTCAGGGAATATTTCTTTAGATAATGATGTAACACTGGAGTATTATAGGATTGAGGAAACATTTAGTGGGGACAACAGGATAAGTGAAACAGAAGATATAAGCGGAGTTACACATGCTGGTTCTGGCAGTAAACCGGAAGAAGAGATAGAGAGTTTGTCTGAAATTATTAAGATATTTAATGAGCATTTTGGAGCAGAGAATTTTACAGAAGGAGATAAATTCTTTGTTGATCAGATACAGAATGACATGATGAACGATAAGATATTGGCTAAACAGGCAAAAAATAATACTAAGGATAATTTTAAATATGTCTTTGATAAGGCTTTTATTAAGAAAGCCATGGGTCGGATGAGTAAGAATGAGAAAGT
>JBDNGI010000040.1:0-4988 GCA_041689345.1 Halanaerobiales bacterium | reverse complement strand
TTTAAATCGCTGTTCTACACCAAATCTATGCTGTTCATCTATGACAATAAGACCAGGTTTAGAATACTTTATGCCTTCCTGAAATAAAGCGTGTGTACCGATAATTAAATCAACATTTTCCTCTTCTATATCTGTTAATACCTGTTTCCTTTGTGATTGGCTCATACTGCCAATTAATAAAGCTACATCAAAACCCAATTTACCTAGTAAGTCAGATAATTTAAGATAGTGCTGTTCTGCTAATATTTCAGTAGGTGCCATTAAAATACCCTGGTATTTATTAGCCATTGTTTCTATTAAGGCCAGAGCAGCAATAATAGTCTTGCCTGCGCCAACATCACCCTGTAACAAGCGCTGCATTGGAACTTTTGTCTCCATATCTCTCTGTATCTCATCCCAGACCCTGTTTTGAGCTGCTGTTAATTTAAAAGATAAATTATCAAGTAGTTGATTAATAAATTCCTGAGATTTTTTATGGGCAATACCCTGTTTCATCATCATACCTTTTTTTCTATTTAAAACTATCAGCTGTAATAAAAATAATTCTTCAAAGGCAAGTCTGTTTCTTGCCTTGATATAGTGCTGACGATCTTCAGGGAAATGCAAACCCCAGATACTCTTTTCAATATTAAGAAGACCATATTTTTCTTTTAAGCTATCAGGTAATATATCTGGAATATGACAGACATAATCTGTTAAGGCATTAAAAATAATTTGGCGAAGTCTTTTCTGGGTTATTCCACTTGACAGTTGATATATCGGAACAACCCGACCAGTATGAACTGTATCACTGCTATCTAATTTTTCAAAAACAGGATTATAAAGTTCCTTTTTACTAAACCGCCAACTTTTTTCATTTAACTCTCCACTTAAGAAGAATATTTCCCCTTCTTTAAACTGTTTTTTTAAGTATGTTTGATTAAACCAGACACCATTTATAACATCAGTATCATCAGAAAAAGTTACTTTTAATATTTTAAGGCCACGTCTAGGCCTTTCTTCTACAACCTTAATAACTTTTCCTTTAATTGTGACAACCTCATCTAAAGAAACATACTTTATAGCAGTAAGGTTTCTCCGGTCTTGATAATCACGGGGGAAATAATATAATAAATCCTCTACAGTAGAGATATTCAATTTTTTAAGGAGTTTAAGATAACCTGGGCCTACTCCTTTAATAAATTCTACGCTTTTAGGTAATACTTTTTTCATTATCCAGTATTTCTCCTTTTAATAATACAATACCATATACTGAAGGACCAACATGACAACCGAGTACTGAACTAATCCAACTTTCTTTTTCAATATAGTCTATATTTTTCCCATTTAATTCTTGAATTAAATTATTCCTGAAATGATTATAATGCTCCATTTCAGTAGCATGAACAAAACCTAAAGAAACCTTTTCTACACCCTCAAGCTCCTCTAAAATGATATTTGCAAGCCAATTGACAATCTTCTTCTTACCCCTAATTTTTTCAATTGGTAAGATTTCTCCATCGCCACCCACTATATTTAATATCGGATAAAAATTAAGAACAGATCCAAGGAAGGCTTGAGCCTTACCTATTCTACCCCCTCTTTGTAAATAACTAAGATCATTAACAGTAAAGAATAACTTAATATTTTTCTGTATACCGTTAATATATTTTACAATCTTATCTATTTCCATACCCTCATCTATCAAACGTTTAGCCAATAATACCTGGAACCCAATACCAAAACTAGCTGAAGTTGAATCTATTACCTCAATCCGTACATTATCTACCTGTTCAGCAGCCATTATCGCAGATTCACAGGTTCCACTCAATTTGCTAGATAAATGAATAGATAAGATTACATCATATTTATCGGCCATATTTTGATATTTTTCCACAAACCATCCAATCGCTGGTTGAGATGTAGTCGGTAATTTTTCAACCTGAACTAACCTTTCGAAAAATGTCTTATGATTAATATCGATAATGTCTTTATAGATTTCATCTTCAGTAAAATTTATAGTTAAAGGAACCATTTCAATCCCAAGTTCTCTTAGTAATTCAGACCTTAAATCACAAGTACTATCTGTTACAAGTCCTATTCTCATTAATACACCCCAATTCATCTTCCCCTTATTATTCTAAAGATATTAAGTATGGATATAACGGCTGTTTCCCATTATAAATCTCTACTTCATTAAATTCAAAACTGTTTTCAAGCAGTTCTTTTAATTCCTGTGCTTCTTCTTCTGTAACATCCTCACCATAATATATTGTTACTAACTCTTCATCATCTATAATCTGATTAATTAATCCTATAAGAACATCATTATAATTCTTTCCGACATTTTTGATATCATGATTATATAAACCAATAATATCACCGATTTCTATATCAATACCATTAACCTTAGAATCCTTAACAGCCTTGGTAAGCTCAATTGTCTTGACATTTTCAATTTCTGATGTCATAGTATTTTTTAATTCAATAAGATCCGACTCTTCATTAAATACCATTAAACTACTTATAGCCTGTGGTATAGATTTTGTTGGTACTACTTCAACCGTTTTATTTGTTAATGAAGCAGCTTGTTTAGCAGCAGATATTACATTCTTATTATTTGGTAGAATAATAATTTCTAAATTATTAATTTTATTAATAGCATCAAGGAAATCATTTGTACTTGGATTCATCGACTGTCCGCCGTCAATTATTATATCAACACCAAGATCATGTAGTATTTGCTTGATACCTTCACCCTGCCCTACGGCAATAATCCCCTTACCTTGACTATCCATAAATTCTTCTTTGGTTTTCTCTTCTTCTTTTCGTCTCATTTCCTCACTTTGAAATTTCATGTTATCTATATTAATATCATTTATAGACCCTAACTTTAGACCATATTCCAGAAGAACACCGGGATGATTTGTATGAATATGAACTTTAACTATATCTTCTGTTCCCACAACCAACAATGAATCTCCATAACTTTCGAGATCATTCCTTATATCACTTATATTTTTATCTTGTTTTTCCATATCAATTAATATCTGTGTACAATAGACATATTTAATATCCTGTATCACTATTTTCTTTCCACTAGGCTTAACTAACTCAAGTTCAGAGTTTTTAAAGGCTTTATCACCTATTAAACCCTTTAACATCCCCTCTAAAATAGTAAGATAACCCTGACCACCTGCATCAACAACCTGTGCATCTTTTAAAGCTTGTAATTGTTCGGGTGTTTTATTTAAGGCTTCTCGGGCATAAGCAATAGTGTTTTCCATAATACCAACTAAGTCAAGGTTGTTTTTAAGGCCCATTTCAGCCCCGTCAGCAGCCTTTCTCGATACAGTTAGTATTGTTCCCTCTACAGGCTTTAAAACTCCTTGATAGGCAACCTCCGATGCTTTTCTTAGAGATTCAGCTAAGTTCTTCGGCTTAAAATCTTTATTTGACTTATTGGCCAAATGAAATCCACGTATTAATTGGGATAAAATTACCCCAGAGTTTCCACGTGCTCCCATTAATGCCCCGCGTGCTAATGTTTCATTAATAACACTAACATCGTTACTATCAAGTTTTTTTACAGCTTTAACAGAATCCAGAAAAGTCAAATACATGTTTGTACCCGTATCCCCATCTGGAACTGGAAAAACATTTAATGAATCAATCAAAGATTGCTGTTCCTTCAGCCATATTAAAGCCCCAAGTAACATCTTTTTATATTCATCACCATTAATCACATATTTAGCATTTTTATTACTTTTCTCATTAACCTGCATTTCCAACCCTCACTCCCTGCACATTGACATCTATTGCTGTAACTTCAATTCCTATTTTATCTTTAAGGGTATAATTCACCCTCTCAATAATATTATGTGCTACTTCATGTATATTTGTTCCATATTCTACTATTATATTTAATTCAAGGGCTACTTCCTCATCATCAATCTCAACAATTACTCCTTTACTTAAATTATCCCATCCTAATAAGTGAGCTATACCATCCTGTACTTTATTTGAAGACATACCCACCAGGCCGTAACATTCCATGGCAGCTAAACCAGCTATCTTGGAAATTACTTCCTTTGCTATTGTTACTTTACCATAATCATTAGACCATTCTTTTCCCATTTTTTCACCTCTTTTCTTTAATTATTCTACTATATAATATTTATCTATGCAAGAACAAACTAATATTCTATCCACTATTATACTACTATTCAATAATAAGTGAAGAAAATCCTGCTTTTTATTAATTTATACTTGCTAAATCTCCAAGAATTGTGTTAAAATGTATTTTGTACATGAAAAAAGTGTTTTTATTATAATATCATCCATCTAATATTATACTAGTAGTATTATATTCTAATCATATAATTTACAAATTATTATGATTAAGAATATTTCTTGAAATATTTAAATGGATTTACCCAAGAGGAGGTGGAAAAATGGCACGTGAATGTGAAATTTGTGGAAAAGGTAAATTAAACGGTAGTAGAATTAGCCGCCGTGGTAAAGCCAAAAAAGAAGGTGGAGTTGGTAGACACATCACAAAAGTGGCTGCTCGTACTCAGAAACCAAATCTTAAAAAAGTTAAAGCCATTGTAGATGGTAGTTCAAAAAGAATTAAAGTTTGCACAAAGTGTATAAAATCTGGACGAGTTGAAAGAGCATATTAAATTGTTCTTAATAATATGAAGGCTATCATTATTTATTATAATAAGTGATAGCCTATTTTAATACATTTTTATAAATATAAAATAAAAGCAGGAGTTTATCTCTATAATGAGGTAAACTCCTTTTTATAAAAAATAATATAAAGCTAAGAACTCGCTGTGCCCGATGCCTTACTGTCACTATATTGACGTATATGTGACTCAAGTGACAATATGGCCCTGGATTGGCTCGACTATGCTTCAAAAGTACCTGAAGCTAAGAACTCGCTGTGCCCGATGCCTTACTGTCACTATATTGACGTATATGTGACTCAAGTGACAATATGG
>JBDNGI010000039.1:0-4608 GCA_041689345.1 Halanaerobiales bacterium | reverse complement strand
TCTTCATCTGATTCTACAAACAAGTTATTCTTTTTCTGACCCCATAGACTTGTAGTTATTTATCTTGAATCCTAAAACCTTCAAGTAGATCATCTCCTAACATTTTATACACTATCTAAAAATAAGTAAAACGATTGAATAAATTCACATTTAAAATTTCCATTAGTTTCAACTTACTCCCAATGCTTTAAATACTGCATCCATTGGATCCTCGTAAAATGAAATTTGAAACTTTGCAAATAACTCCGAGGGTACTGTAGATATATCTGTTGCAGAGGCCATTGGTAGTAGTATTCTCTTAGCTCCAGCAACAAAAGCTACCTGAAGGACATTAGCAAGTGACTCAACCTTCTTAATGGTACCTCCAATACTCATTGAGCCTAATACTACCATTCGCTCCTGTAAGGATTTATTCATGGCCCCAGAACACATACCAATAAAAGCTGATAGCGTTAATTCAGGAGTTAAACCTATACCATGTAGATCCTGTATATGTAACAAATAATCATTATTCTTGGTACTTATGGTATTACTAATACTCTTGGAGTTTGCTTTAAAATAATTAAAAGCCATATCTATATTCTCTCTAGCTAATCTATTGGAACTTAAGCCTGACTTACTGAATTTACCTGTACCACTCACTACCTCAACTTCAATTTTATAAACACCAATCATACCAGAATCACCAGGACCTATAGTATATACATGACCTGGTTTGCCCTGCCCCTCAGGGATCAATTTATTTCCTCCCTGTTCTGGAACAGATACAAATTCTTCATTGCTTGACTCTTTATCTATATATGAAAAGTGAACATCATAAAATTCCATACCACCGATCTTTTTAAGCTGTTCCTTTACTCTTCTTCTCCCAACCAAAGCATATTGTAAGATTTCTTCTATATTATCTTTATCAAATTTTCCATTAGGATAGATCAACTTAACTAAACCTGAGACAGTCTTCCTAACAGCTATTACATCTCTTTGATTTAAGTTATTTCCTAATTTAAAATACTTATCAACCACATCAGAATATGACCGTTTCCTCATTTCTCTAAAGAACTCAGCCAGATAGTCTACTATAAAGCCATACTCATTTGTTAAATACTCTGGCCGCATCTTGGGTATTTCCCAACCTGGTAAGTAATAGTGAATCCTATCAAAAAAGGCAGAGTCATAAGATATCTCATCAGGAAAAGGATCAAAAAGATGGGATGTTTTTAATAGCACTTCTACACTTTGGTTAATATTACCTACGTATACCATAGAGGCATTAGCATTCTTCTCTTCTCTACCTCTAGCAAAGGATCCAGAGGCCATAAAATCCTTCAATATTTGAATACCGTCCTTGTCCTTAAATTTAATACCAGCTACCTCATCAAAGGCTACAGTATCCCATAAACCAACAAGACCTATCTTTCTGGTATTCATATTATAAAATAGGTTAGCAACTGTACTCTGACCTCCAGAAACAAGAATAGAGTTTGGTGATATCTCTTTATAGATATGAGACTTACCAGTACCCCTAGGGCCTAGTTCTACCAGATTATAATTATTCTCAACTAATGATACTAAGCGTTCTAAAATGTGCCACTTAACATTATTCTCTAGCTGAGTAGGTTCCATTCCAATAGACCGTATGAGGGCATCTATCCACTCTTCTTGGGTAAATTGATCTCTACCCTTAAGTATTTCATTAAGGTCCATGTTAGGCATCTGTATAGGTGTTAATCGGGAGATAGAAAAAGGATTGGACTCTCTAGCCTCTTCATCATAATAATATTCCATTTTTAAAATACACCAAATACCACCTGCTAATAGCTTGTCATATTCTTTAACATAGTGAGGAGCCATATAAACACTCTTTAGACCTAAATTAGAGAAAGTAGCCTGGTACTCATCTTTCTTTTCATTGAGACGTACTGTAACCTTATCGATTACAGTATATTGGCCAGACTCTCTGATCTTTGATTTAATCTTCTCAGCCTCATCTGGTCTGACGGAGTTATCTGACAGGATATTTTTAACCCGTGCTACTCCTTCTTCAATGCCTTCCTCATCATCTGTAGCTGCATACATTCCTAAAAGGTATTCAAGAACATATACAGGTACATTAGCCCCTTCTTTAATTTTTTTAGTAAGGTCTTTCCTGACTACTCTACCTGAAAACACCTTATTCAGCTTTTCACTTAAAAAGTCCTCCATCTCCCTCACCTTCCTCATTCAACTTAATCTATATCAATGGTTATAATCTTTAATCCATTTTTAACGAATTCATTATAAGTTTGAATCTAAAAGTCAATATCATTAGTTATAGCCAAACTAATTTTAAATGGTACTTTTTCATAGATCTTCTCTACAGACTCTTCTTCATCTTCCATTACTAGATAGTAATCTATATCCTTTTTATATTCCATGTTTTTTAAGGTAAACTTCTCTCTATATGTTCTTTCCTCTGGCCTATCAGAACTACTGTCAGCGATAATAACGTTTTCATTCGAGATTTTATTACCTTTCTGATCTACAAAATATAAAGTCAATCTTCTTGCTAATACCTTATCTGCAATCTTCTCTGTCTGGAAAAACTCCAGGTGAAATATACTATTAGTTATCTTCCTGGAGATATTGGTTAGTTTAACATCGACTTTTTTAGATTCATTCCTTTCACTATCACTACGGTCATTCTTAAACTTAATGACTGGTATAACTATCTCCTGTAATGATGCTCCACCATGAACATAGTTAAGCCCAGCACCTCTGGTCTGAAATCTATTGACACCCCTTGGAACTACTACCTGTAAACTGGTATCTTTAAAGATATAATCAAGATTAAAGCCAATTCCACCATCAACATCTTCTTGTGGTTGACAAAGAATGTAACGTCTATTCTCTTTCTCAGACTCATTACTTCCCTGCCTTGTTTTATCGCTGGCCTGTAGTTCACCTCTACGATAGATAAAACCATGGTCGGCTGTTATAAAGATATTAGTAGCACTGACATTATTCCTTAAGGACTTTATAAGCTCTTTAATATCAGCAAAAGTATTTTCAACAGCATTAAATACTTCCTTTTCAGTCTGATAACTCTCTCCAATAGAATCAATTCTATTATGATAGATATAAATTAATTTCTTACCGTAGACAGCCTCTCGCATCTCATCTCTACTCATTTCTTTAACCCGTCTGGCATTTAAAGCAATTGATTCATCCACATAGGAAGATAGCACCTTTTCTCTATTTACTGTAGAGTTAGTTTTTATTCCATCCACAAGTATGTTATCTATCTTCTCATCAAAAGTGATCTCTTTATTCGGTAGTAAACTGGCCATACCTATGCTTGTCTCACTGGGAATACTCCCTTGTACTGCCTCTATATCTGTGGCTGCTTTGAATTCTTTCTTTAGTTGCTCGTCCAACTCTACAGCAGCCTCATACCTAAAACCATCTGAAATTATGACAAAGGCCCTTTCATCATTAGATAATACATTTCTAATATAGTTACGATAAAAATCTCTTTGTTGATTTATACCATCTATAATCCAGCTCTCTTCATCTTCTATACTACTGGAGAACTTGATTGATAATTCCTGTATATACCAATTTGAATAGAGATTCTCTATCTTACCTTGTAAATTCCTTAATAACTCTTTATCCTCAACCTGATCATAGGCTACATTAAATTTTCTATATACTCTATCAAAAAGATGATAAACTTTAGTGTATTTCATAAAGAAATCATAGACATTGTCCTGAGGAATATTTTCGTTATGCTTTTTAACCAAGGCCATTAATTCTATAGCCCAAAAGATAGCCTCATATGTCTTTTTAAAGTATCTATACCAGTGCTTTGTTTTTCTGGCTGATATTACTTCCTTAAACCAGTCATATTCTTCTGATCCAACTGTAAGACTCTCAACCAAATTATTAATAATCGCCAGATCGAAGTTTTTAAATGTCTCACACTCAAGGCAGTCTTTTAAATCCCACTTCTTAAGATATTCTTCTAAATTTAGTTCACTCTCCAATTCATTAGCCTTATCATCATACGCTTTATAATCCTTACTGTGATTCATCCAATGGTTAAGAAATACAACACAGTTTGTCTCCTGGCTTGATAAATACTGCTGCCAGGTTTCAGGTATATCTATCTTTAGATGATTCCTTAAATTAGTTATTAAGAGCATCAACATCAATTTTCTTAATGACTTATCTTCCCTTATATATCCATATTTTTTGCTAATCAAACTCCAGACACTTTCTTGGTCACCGAACTTTCCTATATCAATCCACTTACTATTATCAGACTCATCCAGGGAATCCATTAATATTTCCTTAATGGCTGTTTCTAAATCAGGTGTGTTTAACTTGACTAAAGCAGATAAAATAGCTACATCAAGTTTTTCCTGATTATATTCATCGATCTGATAACTCTTTAATCTTTCGTATCTTTTCTTATTATTAAAAAATTTACTATATTTTCTGAAAGCTGGCCGCATATACTTATCTTCGATACCAAAATCACGCATAATAAGGGTTGTTTTATCTGCAGTAAATTCCTGTGAGTATTTAATTATATCTAATAACCAGTTTTCCCGTTTATCAGGCATTGGT
>JBDNGI010000038.1:0-3646 GCA_041689345.1 Halanaerobiales bacterium | reverse complement strand
TGTTAAAATTAAACTGGACAATTAAATTTTAAACCTGAAAATATTTTATAAAAAATAGTCAGTTTGTACTGATTAAATTAATCCTCCACTACCTTCCGGAACTTTAACACCACTTAATCAATACATTTAAGCTCTTTTCCACAGCCACCGCATTGCAACACTGGCATATTCCCTGGCTCTAAACCATCTATTGCTGCAAATTCATCTACTACAAAGTCTGGTACTTCCTGTTTATACCCACAATTACCACAACGATAATTGTAATATGTCGTCTTCCCTCCTGGAATTACTACTTATTTTATATTCCAATAATTCAACATCAAAACCAGTAATTTTCCTAATTACTGTATATAGGGCATCGATGGGGCCATCCCCGGTAGCACTATCTTTGAAAGATGCTTCACCCCTTTTGATTTGCACAGTTGCAGTAGGCAAATCTTCATTACTAACAACCTGAGTGGCATTTAATTCAAACAACTTAATGCTATTTTTTTCTCGATAGCTGTCACCTTCCTTTTCTATCATGAAATTTTCTACCATATAAAATAAATCATGATAATAGACTTCTTTCTTTTTATCGGCTAGTTCAAGGTATTCCTGGAATAATTTAGTAAACTCATCTTGGTCTTCAATCTCAACCCCTATCTTGTTAATAGCATTTCTAAAGGCATGTCTGCCAGAATGAGCTGTCAATACAAGTTCCATCTGTTGATATCCAAGATCCTCAGGATTAATAATCTCATATACATCCCGAGATTTTAATAATCCATCCTGATGTATACCTGAAGAATGGGCAAAGGCATTTTCACCTGTAATTGCTTTATTAACCTGTACATCAAGGCCCATCAAGGTTGAAGCCAATTTTGAAGTTTTACTAATCTCAGTGGAAACTATATCTGTATATGCTCCATAATACTGTGGCCTTACTTTGATACCCATGGCAACCTCTTCCAGGGCAGCATTACCTGCCCTTTCAACCTATGCCATTAATCGTACATTCTACCCGCTCTGCACCATTTTTAACAGCTGCCAAAGTATTGGCTGTAGCCATTCCCATATCATTATGACAATGAACACTAAGCAGAACCTGATCATTAAGATTTTTAAGTCTTTCATTGACCTTTTTAATTAGATCACCAAATTCTTCAGGAACAGCGTATCCTACTGTATCCGGTATATTTATAACTGTTGCACCTGCCTTGACAACACCTTCAATAGTTTGCCAGAGATATTCAAAATCAGATCTAGAGGCATCTTCAGTACTATACTGTACATCATGACAAAGACTGCTGGCATATTTAACAGCATCTACCCCAATATTCAATACTTGTTGCCGAGATTTATGAAACTTTTTATCTAGATGAACATTAGAAGTCCCCAGTACAATGTGGATCAAAGGACGTTCTGCATATTTGACACTTTGATAAACTGCATCAATATCACTCTGTACTGCCCTGGCCAGTGCCGTTATCTTAGGACCTCCATTATTGCCAACTTTCCTGGCTATCTCTTTTACTGCCTCAAAATCACCAGGCGATGAAGCAGAAAATCCAGCCTCAATTACATCAACCTTAAGTTTACTCAATTGACGAGCTATTTCCAATTTCTCCTCAATATTTAATTTCGCTCCTGGAACCTGCTCACCATCCCTTAAAGTAGTATCTAACACAATAATTCTTCTCATAATACCCCTCCTCATTTTTATTTTTGCTAAATAAATACAAAAAATCCCCATCTCTATGAAGAGACGAGGATATTAATGCTATGCTCGTTATTTGTTGTCAGTAATTCAGCACTGTCAGCATCAGGTTCTTTCATAGTGTAAGTTTCATCGATCATACACCAGGGTTTTAACCCAGCAGTTATAGGATGGTTAGTATTAACTATACTAACATCTACATTTTGTTCGGGGAAATAATCAAATCCCCTATCATTATAGTTTTAGTCCTAATTTAAAAAATTCATTAGGATTATTAAAAAACCAATCTACTGCGATAGTCTTTGCTTGATCCAATGAAATCCAACCATCATCAACTAACTCTGAAAAGGCATAAGCTGTATTATCACGAGCTAACACTAGATATCCCACTGCAAATTCGATCGCACCTGTATCCCCGCCAAAAGCCATTACCTTGGCATGGGGTACAGTCATTATAGCCCTTTTCATCAATTCTACAGAATACAAGGGATCGATTGCCTGAACCCAACAAAGATCAAGATATACATTAGGATAATTTTTCCCAAGGAAAAGGAAATCCCCTAGATAAGGCCAGTTACCGTGAAATAAATCAAACTTGACGTCATGATGTATTTCTAATAATTCCCTTAATTCAGCAGCGTTGGCTTTTGTGACATCGTTTCTAATTCCTGCCATATGGTCAGTATGTAGCTGAACAGGTAGTTCATATTTAGCTGCCATTATCATGATTTTATGAAAGAGATAATCATCTAATAATCTAGCTTCTTCATCAGCTACACTATTTCTTGGATTAGCTATGATACTATTAAATACTTTTTCTGCATCATATTTAGCAGGATAACTATAATTAATAGGTCTATTATAAGCACTTTGATCTTTAAAACAGACAAATCCAAAGTCAATTGCTTTTTTAAGTAGATTTTCAAATGCTTCTAAGTAATCATCAATACTCTTAATTGGTCGTTTCAGATAAGATGCAAGCTGATTGATATCTGCTTTAGTTTTCAAATTATGAAAACTAGGCAAAGAAAATGCAAAGCGGCAATATTTACTGTAATCATCTATCTTTCCTTCAATAACAGCAGGTGTATCAAAAATATCAACAACAGCTGCTCTTATTTTATATTTATTCATCATCTGCTCATAAAAATTACCATCCCTTTTCTTCATCTTCTCCTGAAGCTCAAGTAGATTTGTCTTATTTATTTCTTCTAATCCCCAACATTCCTTTAAACCTCTTACTAGAGCCTTTGCATACGCGGTGTGTCTGGATTTCTGGTATATCTGTTCAAAAGCTTGCCAACGTTGATCAAAAGATTGATTTCTATCCTGAACTATACCCATTAACTCTTCGTTACCGAAAGAAGCAGTCATAAAATCGGAAATATAATAGTAATTAAACATCAAAAATTCCAAAATATCTTCTACCGGTTCTGTTTTACCTATATAATGTTCATGAGTCTCAATTACCGGTATTTCATCAAGAAAGCTACGTATTTCCTTAAAACTCTCACTCTTTCTTTCAAACATAAACTCATCCCCTTAACAACCTTTTGCCCTTTTAATATATATTTCTTTAACTTAAACTAAATCCCTCTAAAAATAAAGCATTTTAAAAAAATATTTGTAATTATAATAGGTAAATACAAAAAGATAAAAAATCTATAAAATATATTTTTATGCTAATTTTCAAAAATATATGGAAAAAATAAGGGATTTCTCCCCTCTTTTCCTGGATCGCATAAGTATCCAAAGCATACGGTTCTCGCAAGGCCAATTTCTTGATAATCTAAATTTATTAAGATATAATTAATAAAGTTCAATTTTAATTAACTATAAATTTAATCACAACAAAGAGAAGTTTGAAATGGGGTAATCATTATTTATTTTAAAGCATTCTATTTTATATACTACGCCTATGTAGCTGCAATATCATATTTAAATATT
>JBDNGI010000037.1:0-5344 GCA_041689345.1 Halanaerobiales bacterium | reverse complement strand
TTCTCGGATAAAACACCACTTCTATTTCACTAGATCTTTTAGATTATTTATACTAATTTCAACACTTTCCAGTGCAGGCCTTTTACATTTATCCTGTTCAACAACCAACCATTCACTGTCTGCTTCTTGCGCTGCTTCAATTATCTTGTTAATATTCATAACTCCTTCACCAACTTCAGCAAAATCTCCAGTATCAGCTTCCATATCTTTTAGATGTACCAATGGAACTCTTCCAGAATATTTGCTAAGATAAGTAACAGGATCTAATCCAGCCTTTTTAACCCAAAAGGTATCAAGTTCTACTTGCAGTAATTCAGGTGATACATTACTATAAATTAAATCTAAACCATATTCTCCATCATAACTCTCAAACTCATGAGCATGATTATGGTAGCATAAAGTTAGGCCCTTATCCTTTAAAACAGTAGCAATCCCTTTCAATTCCTTTGCCATTTCTATAAAATCTTCTTTAGATGAATAATCTGCATATGGAACAACAATATATCGATTTTCAATTGTTAAATTGTACTCAATCACTTCATCAAGCTTATTTCTTAAAAGGTCTATAGCAGTATGACTTCCCACTGCTCTTAAATTTAATCTATCTAAATGGTCTTTTAATTCCTCTGCTTGCAGTTCTCCAAATCCGGCAAATTCAACACCTTGATATCCAAGGTTAGAAACCTTTTCTAAAATACCTACAAAATCTTTTTCCATCTCTTCCCTTAATGTATATAATTGAACAGCAATCGGTAAACTCAATTAAAACACCCCTCTAATTGTAACTAAATTTATTTTATCTCAACGTTGTTACTAATCATTTACTTCTACAAGTGGGTAAATATTACCAAGTCTTAAAAATCAGTACACTAAAATTTAATTTTTTTACCAGACTTACCCGAATCATATATTGCACAGATCATTTTCTGTGTTTTGACAGCATCATCCCCAGTAATATCTGGTTTAATACCTTTAGCCAAACTTTCATAAAAATTGTTTATTTGCTTACAATGACTAACTCCCCAATAACTCTTGACATTACCATAATTAAATGATTCATCAGGATTAGGACCAGCAATAAATTCACGACCATCATTAAATTTAACAGATGCATTATCAGAGACCATTTTGACTAAACCATTTTCACAATGCAGTTCAATCTCCACAGGGGCATTATAAGTATAATAATTAATAGTATAAAAACCAGTAACTGTACCATTCTTATATTTAATAACACCTTCTGCAGAATCCTCAACCTCAATAATTTCATGTGCTCTATTACCAATATTAGCCTCTACATATTCAATCTCATCATCAATAAACCAACGCATCAAGTCCATTGTATGGATAGCCTGATCAATTACTACACCACCACCTTCTTTATCCCAGGTTCCTTTCCAATCACTTTTGGTATAGTATTCATCAGACCGATCCCAGGTAACTGCAAGTTTACCAGAAAGGATCTTACCAAGTTCACCTGATTCTAGAATATCTTTAATCAAAATAGAACCTGGGTTATAACGATTTTGGAAAATAACACCCAAAGTTACATCATTATCCTTAGCAGCCTTAATCATTGCTTCAGCATCTTCTAATTTAATAGCCATAGGTTTTTCCGTCAAAACATGTTTCCCCGCATTTGAAGCATAAATAGAAATAGGTTTATGCATATAATGAGGTGTACATATATGGACAATATCTAAATCTGCTTTATCAATCATCTCTTTGTAATCTGTGTAATATTCTGCATTAAATTCCTCAGCCTTTGCTTTTACCCTATCTCCCTTAATATCACAGACTGCAACAAGTTCTGCATTATCTAATCTGCTAACTGAAACGGCATGCATAGGAAAAATATTACCACAGCCAACAATACCAACTTTATATTTTGCCATATTTATTTCCTCCTAAATTACTAGATTATTTATAGGGGCTCTCACCCCGAGAGCAAGAGCCCATGTATATTTAATTATCATATAATAAAACTTAGTCTAAACTCATCTAGAATGTATATCTCAATATTGTTAATAAAACTCCCACTTCCACAAAGGAAGTATGTGCCAGACTACGCCCACCACATTTCTCCCAGATCTTCAAATACCATAACCTCTTTTAAAAAAGAAATAGCTTTTTCTAGTCCCTCAGTATTAGACATCAAACTATCTTCATGTTCAATACTTAGTACATCATCATATCCCACCATACGCAGATTACTAATAATATCTTTCCACATTTGATAGCCATGACCATAACCCACACTACGGAATACCCAAGAACGATTAATCTCATCACCATAGTGTTTGGTATCAAGTACACCATTTACAGCAGTATTCATTTCATCGACTTTAGTATCTTTAGCATGGAAATGGTAGATGGCATCTCCCAGTTCTCTAATGGCTGCTACAATATCTATACCCTGCCAGAAAAGGTGACTAGGATCAAAATTGGCACCGATAGTTTTCCCAACCGCATCTCTTAATTTCAAAAGAGTTTCAGGATTATATACACAAAATCCTGGGTGCATTTCTAAACAAATTTTATCAACACCATGCTCATTAGCAAAAGAAACCGCATTTTGCCAATAAGGAATCAAGACCTCATCCCATTGATATTCAAGTACCTCAAGGTAATCATCAGGCCAGGCACAAGTAACCCAATTTGGATGCTTAGCCTCAGGCGAACCACCTGGACAACCAGAAAATGTATTTATTCGATTAATCCCAAGTTTTTCTGCCAATAGTACAGTCTTTTCAAAATCAGTATGAAATTTTTCGGCAATTTCTTTCTGTGGGTGAACAGAATTTCCATGACAACTTAATGCACTAATCTCCATATCATACTTTTTGATAGTATCTTTAAACTCCTGGAGTTTCTCTTCATCATTTAATAAAATATCGGGATCTGCATGGTTTTTACCTGGATATCCTCCAGTACCTATTTCAACGGTATCTACCCCCGCATTACTTAAATATTCAAGTGTATCATTTAAATTCTTATCCGCAAATAAAACAGTTAAAACTCCTAATTTCATTGACAACCCTCCATTTTAAAGCCTGTTCAAAAAGTCTCAGTACTTTATTCTATTACTTTACTTTGAATCAAAATAAACTGGTTTACCAGTTTTAGCAGATTCATAAATTGCTTCTAATATTTCTGTAACTACCAATGCCTGTTCGGGTTCTACAACTAATGGTTTACCATTAAGAACTGCATCATAGAAAGTTCTAGCACCTATATCTGCAGGTGACAATGCCCCTCCTTCATAGAAATCTACTCCACCTTTATCAAGTTGAGGTTTTTCAATATAGTGTTTACCATATTTCTGACCATTAATCCTTAAACCATCTTTCATGTCAGCCCCTGCCAATGTACCTGACAAACTAGTCTTAGCCTCACCAACATCAAGTGTATTTAAGGCCCAGCTAGATTCAAGTATAACAGTAGCACCATTCTCCATAACTACAAAACCAAAAGCAGAATCCTCTACAGTAAATTCATCTGTATCCCAAGGGCCAAAAGAGTTAGCAGTAGATTTATCTTGGTTATCTGCTAGTTCGCGGTAAGACGTACCCACAACATATTTCGGCTTATAATTATCCATCAACCAGAGAGTCAAGTCTAATGCATGTGTACCTATATCAATTAACGGGCCACCACCCTGAGCTTCCTCATCTAGAAATACTCCCCAGGTAGGAACTGCAGCCCTTCTAATAGCATGTGCTTTAGCAAAATATATGTCTCCTAGCTCACCCTCCTGACAGGCTTTATGTAAATATTGTGAATCAGGTCGGTAACGATTTTGATATCCAATTGTTAAGATCTTACCAGTACGTTTAGCTGCTTCCACCATTTCCCGGGCTTCTTTAGCTGTTTTAGCCATAGGCTTTTCACACATAACATGTTTACCAGCTTCCAATGCAGAGATTGTAATAGGGGCATGTGCGTCATTTGGTGTTAGTACATGAACCGCCTCAATACTTTTATCCTTAAGCAATTCCTTATAATCAGTATATACCTTTGCATCTTCTGCGCCAAATTCTTTAGCTGCCTTTTCAGCCCTCTCCTCTGTAATATCACAGAAAGCCACCATCTCTACTTCTTTCATTTTTGCAACAGCCGGCATATGTTTACCATTGGCTATTCCACCACAACCTATGATTCCTACTTTGATTTTTTCACTCATTATTATTCCTCCTGTTTTTAGATTTTTTATTTATTTTTACTAAATTTATTCAGGAAATAATTATAAATATCACTTTAAAAATTTCCTAAACAAAATTAAAGTCTTCTTTTTAGAGTATTGTCCCGTTATATATTTATTCTATTATGCTGTAGTTTCTTTTAAAGTGTTAATTTTTCTTCTTCCTATAAGATAGATAATTATTCTATTTTAATAAATTTATAAAGAAAACTTAATTCAAGATAACTTATTTTATAGTAGATTCTCGAATTATTAATTCATGCTCTAGATATACCTCTTTTTGTGGTACACTCTCATTTTTTATTAAATCTAATAAAATTTCCATTGAAATCTTACCCAAATCATATCGTGGCTGTGAAATAGTTGTCAGCTGTGGATCATACATAGATGCAATACTTGTATTATCAAAACCAACCACCGCTATGTCATCAGGTATCCTAAGACCCTCTTCTTTAATAGCTCTGATAGCTCCAATAGCTGTTATATCTGAGATAGCAAAAATAGCTGTGGGGGCATTCTCCATCTGCAAAAAGTCTTTAGTAGCTCGAAGACCACCAGTAAAACCGTAACTACCAAGCTTAATTAAATCTTGATTATAATCTAGACCAGCACCTCTTAATGCCTGTTTATATCCTTCTTCACGCTGTATAGCAGACAATAACCTGTTATATCCACTAATCATACCAATTTTTTTATGTCCTAATTTTATTAAGTAATTAACAGCAGTATAGCCCGCCCCTACATTATCAATAGAAATATGTGGGACATCAGTCCCTTCCTTATATTCGCAACACTGCACAACCGGAAAATCATTCCCAATCTGAGTTAGTTCTTCACTATCAATTTCCGGTTCCATCAAAATAACTCCATCTACTAATCTATTTACTAATAAATCAAGGTAGGATCGCTCCCTATCAGACTCTGAATCTGTATTACAAATCATTATAGTATAACCATGCTTATGACCTAAGTCTTCAATACCTTCAACAACTTTAGAATAAAAAGGATTTGAGATGTTCTGTAAGATAACTAATATAATCCTAGTTTCAGCCCTTCTCAAGTTCCTACCAAGATAATTAGGTTGGTAATTCAATTCATTAATCGCCTTCTCAACTTTATCTCTGGTTTTCGGGCTCACAGATA
>JBDNGI010000036.1:0-3303 GCA_041689345.1 Halanaerobiales bacterium | reverse complement strand
TTTAAATAAAGATGAAAAGGTCTTTATTGAGGATTTAAAAGAATTCTTCATTCAGAATAAGGATAGTTCAGATCTGGAAGATAAAGAAATATATATTCTTAGAAATCTAACCAGGGGGAAAGGGGTAGGCTTTTATGCTGCCGGCAACTTCTATCCTGACTTTATTCTTTGGATTAAAGATGGAAAGAAACAGTATATTAATTTCATTGATCCGAAAGGAATTTTAATGCTTCATTATCTGGAAAATCCAAAAATTAAATTATATGAAATTCTGGATAATATACAGGATGACTTAAAGGAAACTGTTGATGATGAAGTTATTTCAAACTCATTTATTATCTCCAATACAGATAGCAAAATAATCAGAAAAGAATGGGGACGGACGAAAAAAGAACTGGAAGATAATAACGTCTTATTTGTTGAGGATAGGGATATAATAGCTCGGATGTTTAGAAAGATATTGTATAGTTGAGTATTAATTGATATTAGTTATTTGAGATGTATAAGAAATGAAGGTGACGAAGGAATGATATTTTATCATTTTAGTTCTTCTTGGAGTAAAGATAAAATAGAACTAAATAAAGAATACAATACTCCATCTAATGGTTCAAATTATTGGAAAGGTAAGCTTGAGGGTAGCTCTAATGATAAACAACTTAATAATTTACTAAAGAGTATAGAAACAATATTTACAGAAAAGTATAGAAGATTGATAGATTTATTCAATAGTATAAAACCTATTTTACAGCATGAAAAATACGCTTCAGAATTATTAAAAGAGTATATTTTTGAAGAAGTAAGAGAAAGAGTGTTTACATCACTTCCTTCAAGAAAAAGATGTATGTTTTTATATAAACCTATTCCTAATTTTAATTATAAAGAATATGCTCAAAATATGGGCTTTGATATAAGCAAATATAATTTATATGAAATTGAATTAGTAGATAATAATCATAAAATACATAAAGCAGAAATGTCACTTCTTAACTGTAATTTGAGCAACCACGATGAACTTGTAAAAAGGGCAAAAAAGTATTGGCAAGGAACTGAAAAATATGGACTAGATACAGAAATACTCTTTGAAGGTTCCTTTAAAATTAATAACGTATTAATTGATAATTTATAATGGTTATAATTCATTAATTTAAAGACAATTTAACAAAATAAATTATTTTTAAGCATTAAATTGGGGCAGGGTATTTACAATAAATCCTGCCCCAATCCTGCTTAAAACCTGTGGAAATAGGCTAAAATAACAAAAATCAAAAATTCAGGAATGCCCTTTTAGCCTTGATATAATTGGAACCTTGTGGAATTACCAAAAACAGCAAAAGTATGCTCTGATAACAATATATTTCCGGTTTTCGTTCCTACGTCACTGCACCCAAATCCATCAGACTAAGATAAGAGCTATCTAAGTCTGATGGACTTCGGAAATCCTACCGTGACGCCGAAATGCCAAAGTGGGTATAAAATAAAAAAGACCCTTCTCATGATAAATAATTGAAAGGTCTTCATTCACAATACTTGTCCACTAATTCTATAATTTTAGAGGTGCTTATTTTCTCTTGGTCCTTTTTTGAATAAATAGTTAATAAATAAACATCGCAATCGTTTTTAATTACATAGTACATTAATCGGAATCCATTTGATTTACCTACATTAATACTGGAATTCATTACTCTTACCTTATAAACATTTTCTTCATATTCCAGATGTAAGTTAGGTATCTCATCGCCGAGGAAATTACCGATTTCAAGTTCTTTAATTACAGTATCTACATCATCAACTATTTTTAAGTATTTCTTTTTCTTTTTGTAGTATTTTATGTCTTTCTTGAATTGAGGAGTAATTAATATATTATATTTCACCTTGAATTAATCCTCCTGATCATCATTTTTTAATTCATTTTTAAATTGATTCCATGTGGTTTTGCGCAACTTATTTTTACGTATTAATTTCATTTGTTCTAAGGACTTTTCAAGAGAAACATCAGGTGGACAGTGTCTTTTTACAGTAATCATATGCTTCTCCTCCTTATTAGTATTTTTTTTAGAATTCTTTTCCTTACTCATATTATATCACCCTAGATGAATTTTATCAAATGTATAGACTTTATTAGGATAACCATATATTTATAATGTATTCATAGCTCTTTTTATTATTATATTAATTATGGTAAAATAATGTTAAGCGTTATGGCACTTCGGCTAACAAAATATTGCAGGTTCCGTTCCTAGCGTCACTGCACCCAAATCCATCAACTCAAGATAGGAGTTATCTAAGGGTTGATGGACTTCGGCAATACGGATATGTTAGAACGCCAAGTTAAATTTAATACTTCTGGTAAAGTAAAATTGTCAAGAATACTGACATAGGGGAGATTTAAGAATTCATAGAAAGAGGGTCAACGCAAACTACCCGATGGTCTAAAAGATAAGTTAAATTATGTGACTTTCGAAAGTCTATCTGAAGTAATACTAATAATCCCTTTATATATTTTTCAGAAGATTGTTGGCAGTGAAAACATGTAATATGGTTGAATTCTTTAAACAATTTTTTAGCAGCTTTATAATCTTTCTCAGCAAATTCAAACCATTCTTTAACTAGCGATTGTATTTTGTTCATATAAAATTTTACCCTCCTCTTTAATATGATAAGCCATTGTGCCTTTTATTTGACACTCATTTTTAAATTCTTGAGGAGTGTATACTAATATATCTACTGGATAATAGTTTTGGCCTCTTAATTCTTTTCTGAATTCTAGGGCACGTAGTCTTTTTGGTTTATCGGTTTCTTGGATGATTAAGAAATCAATATCGCTGTCTCTATTTGCATCATTTCTTGCTTGAGATCCAAAAAGATATACTATTTGGGGGTCATAAAATAAAACAATTTTTTTAAGTATGAACTCAATGTATTCATTTATAGACATTAGAACACCTCCAAATATATTATACTTACTTATTAATATAATAATTCAATATAAACAGGAAATATCCTTTAGATAAGTTAATAAAAATCTGCCCGACTATCATATAACATGAGTGTTTACGTTCGCGAAAAACCGGCGACCCTACGGGACATAGGCTTTGTCACAATTTTTGCTATATACATATTAAGCTTGCACGAGCAAAAATAGTGCCAATCCTTCTGTGAGTTTTGAAGGTATAGATGACCAGGCGCGCCGACGTCGCAAACACTTAAACGTTATATGAAATTAGTCCTGATGTTAGATTATATCTTTATGAAAGGTATGATTATGATTTTAGAAGATATTTTACAAGAAAAATTAAAAAACAA
>JBDNGI010000035.1:0-5417 GCA_041689345.1 Halanaerobiales bacterium | reverse complement strand
CTGAGGGACAGATGGGAAATTCTGAAGTAGGTCATCTAAATCTAGGGGCTGGCCGTACAGTATATCAAGATTATACTAGGATTAATAAAGCCATAGAAGATAAATCTCTTTTTGATAACCAGGTATTGAAAGACGCCTATAAATATGTTGATGATGGAGATCACGTCCTTCATCTAATGGGACTTCTTTCAGATGGTGGTGTACATAGTCATATCCAACATTTATATGGATTACTGGAGATGGCCAAAGAATATGGTATTGAAAAAGTATATATTCATGCTATGCTTGATGGTAGAGATACTCCACCAAAAAGTGGGGCAGGCTATATTGAGGATCTCAGTGAGAAAATAGCAGAACTAGGTGTTGGTCAGATAGCCACTGTTAGTGGTCGTTACTATGCCATGGATAGAGATAATCGCTGGGAGAGATCTAAAAAGGCCTATGATGCTATGGTATTGGGAAAAGGCAATAGCCATGATGATGCCTATCAGGCCGTAAAGAATTCCTATGATGATGGTGTTAATGATGAGTTTGTACTACCAGTTGTGATAGAGGAAGAGGGAGAACCAGTTGCTACTATAAAAGATGGAGATGCAGTAATATTCTTTAATTTCCGTGGAGATCGTGCTCGTCAAATAACAAGGGCTCTGGCCCTGAAGGAATTTGAGGGATTTGATAGACCTGCTGAACACCCGAAAAATCTATCTTATATATGTTTAACAGAGTATGATGAGGAATTTGGTCTTCAAGTTGCATTTCCAACAATAGAGATAAAAAACGGCTTTGGTGAGATTCTAAGTAAGAATGGAATGAAACAATTGCGTATTGCTGAGACAGAGAAATATGCCCATGTAACCTTCTTCTTTAATGGTGGTATTGAAAAGAAATACCCTGGAGAAGACAGAAAACTTATTCCATCTCCCAAAGTAGCCACTTATGATCTGAAGCCTGAAATGAGTGCATATGAAGTTACTGATGCCCTTTTAGAAAGAATTGCTGGAGATAAATATGATGTTATAATTCTCAATTTTGCTAACTGCGATATGGTTGGTCATACTGGTTTTATTGATGCAGCAGTGAAGGCAATTGAGACTGTTGATGAATGTATGGGTAAGGTTGTTCCAGCTATACTGGAAAAGGGTGGTCAAATTTTAATGACTGCTGATCATGGTAATAGTGAGAAAATGCTTGATACAAATGGTGAACCATTCACTGCACATACTACCAGTCCTGTACCCCTTGTTTATATTGGTGGACCAGAGGGTACAAGTATTAAACAGGGAAAACTTGCTGATATAGCTCCAACTATGTTGACAATTCTTGGGTTGGATATACCGGGGGAAATGACTGGTGAGGTTCTCTTGACTGAGGATTAATGGTTTCCTTTAGTATTCTAAGAAGGATTTCTAGTATAAAGCCCGGTTAACCTGACTATATGATATGATTATGAAAGTTTATAAAAAATAAATTTATGGAGGTTTTAAGTATGGATACAACTATTATTGATGTTTTTGCAAGAGAAATATTGGATTCACGTGGTAATCCTACAGTTGAAGTTGATGTAGTGTTGGAAGATGGTTCTTTAGGTAGGGCTGCTGTTCCTTCTGGTGCTTCTACTGGTGCCCATGAAGCTGTTGAGTTGAGAGATGGTGGAAGCCGTTATATGGGTAAAGGTGTCCAGGATGCTGTTGATAATGTAAATGAAGTTATCGCTGCAGAGATTGTTGGTTTTGATGCATTGGATCAGGTTGAAATTGATAATACTATGCTTGAATTAGATGGTACTGAAAATAAAGGGAAACTTGGTGCTAATGCTATTTTAGGTGTTTCTATGGCTGTGGCTAAAGCTGCTGCATTAGCAAGTGGGAACTACTTATTTAAATATCTAGGTGGAGTTAATGCTAAAACATTACCTACTCCAATGATGAATATTTTAAATGGTGGAGAACATGCTGATAATAATGTAGATATTCAGGAATTTATGATCATGCCTGTTGGTGCTACCAGTTTTGCTGGGGCCTTACAGATGTGTGCTGAAATCTATCATAACCTGAAAAAAGTTCTTCAGGATAAGGGATTAAATACTGGTATTGGTGATGAAGGTGGATTTGCTCCTGACCTTTCTTCAAACGAAGAAGCTATTGAAGTAATTCTGGCAGCTGTTGAGAAAGCAGGTTATAAAGCCGGCGATGACATCATGATCGCTATGGATCCGGCTTCTACTGAGTTCTATAAAGACGGCAAATATGTGCTGACTGGTGAAGGTAAAGAACTCAGCTCTGAAGAAATGGTTGACTTTTATTGTGATCTTGTAGAAAAATATCCAATTATCTCTATTGAAGACGGCCTAGCTGAAGACGATTGGGAAGGTTGGAAGATTATGACCGAAAAACTTGGTGATAAAGTACAGTTAGTTGGAGATGATCTCTTTGTAACTAATACTGAGAGACTGGCCCGTGGTATTGATGAAGGAATTACTAATTCAATCTTGATCAAGGTTAATCAGATTGGTTCTTTGACAGAAGCCATTGAAGCTATTGAAATGGCTAAAAAAGCTGGTTTCACTGCAGTTGTATCACATCGCTCTGGTGAAACAGAAGATGTTACTATCGCTGACTTAGTAGTAGCTATGAATGCTGGCCAGATTAAGACTGGCGCTCCTGCTCGTTCTGAAAGGGTTGCTAAGTATAACCAACTCTTAAGAATTGAAGAAGCACTTGGTGAAGCAGCAGAGTATGCAGGTAAGGATGCTTTTTATAACTTGAAGTAAGATAGAGTAAAGTTAATTGATATGAAATATGAGCTGGGGTCTTAGTTGCCCTGGCTTTTTTGCAAGAAAAATGGTAGTTTTAATAAATAATTGAAGTATACATAAATATAATAAATAAATAGTATTAAATGCTTATAAGGCCCTTGAGAGCGAAGCTCTTTTGGACCTTTTTTTGCGTTCTTGCGGTAAAAAAATCGCTTATCCATGAGTGAAGTTAGGGCTAACCCACCTTATGCATAAAATTTATCTCTGAAAGTTGAGTAATAAGACCTATAAATAATGTAGGCATCTGTAAAGTTATATTAACAAAGCCAAAATTACAAAAATACTACCCAGAATGCAGATCCAGTAGATCTTTATGTAAGATATAATGGTTATGACGGTGGAACAGGTACTGGGCAGAGTTGGTCTGATACTGGATTTAAAACTGATTATTCATCAGTTATAGATGGTGATATGGATTATCATCTTTTCTATTTCAGATTTGGAGTAGATTATGAAAACTTATTAACTTATGCTATAAAAGGTGGGGGAAAATTTAATTTAGAGGGTATTCAATTAAAAGATGATTATACCTTTGTAACCGCTGAAGATTTAAGCTTGTTAGGACTTGATTACTACAATATTGAAGGAGATATTCTTTTATTTACTGAAGAATATATAGATTTAAATTTAATGACTCTAACTTTTATATTAAACTCCTGGAATTTCTTTCTTCAGGAGTTCTTGTTTTTTCTCTGCCGATATGTTAAAATAATATATATGCATTAATAATTAACGTAATTAAATGAAATTGGTCCTCATACATAAGTGGGGGCAAGGATTTATAGTTAAAGTTAAAGGTAATATTACTGGGGGTGAAACAATGTTGGTACTTAAAGTGTTGCATTTGATAATAGCTTTAGCTGTTATTGCAGGTATATTACTCCAGTCTGGGAAAAGTGCTGGACTTTCCGGCGTCATTGATGGTGGAGCAACTCAAATTTTCGGTAAAAAGAAGGGTTTAGACGAAATGCTTAGTCGCTATACCACAATTGCTGCTATTGTCTTTATGATTACATCACTTGCTCTTGCGATTATTTAATAATCTTAGATTACTAAACCCTCTAAGAGTTTTACTCTTAGGGGGTTTTTGAATTTAAAATAAAAATTTGTTGAAATAAAGGGTTATATATAGAAACCTGTTTGCTACAGGTTACGTGGATGATCTACAACAATATAGCGATTAAATTAATACATATATTTTATAGTGTTAAAATACAATAGATGGGGAGGCATGTGTAGATGTATAATATGTGTTTTGCCTGTGGTAAAGATAATCCGATATCATTGGGTTTAAAGTTTGAATCAATAGGTGAGAACAAGGTGGCTGCTAATTTTACGCCTAAACCAGAACATCAAGGATATGAAAACATAATACATGGTGGTATTGTCTCGACTCTGCTAGACGAAGCCATGGTAACAGCTATTGTTGCTAGTGGTCTGGAAGCTGTTACAGCTGAATTAAATATAAGGTTCAAAGAAGAGACAAAGTTAGGCGAGAAATTAAGGATTGAAGGATATATAAGAAAACAGAAAAGTAGATTAATATTTACTGAAGGTATCTTGACAAATCAAAATGGTGATATAAAGGCTAAAGCGGAAGCAAAGTTTATGATGATTTCGAAGTAGGCTAGTGTAATACTTAAATGGTAATACATATTTCTTTAAAAAGAGATTAGCTGTTGATAAGCAAACTAAACGTCAAGTTGTAAAATTTAATTTAGGACATCTTGAGAGGGGTTTTTAATAATGAATAGGGAAGAAGCATATAAATTATTAAAAAATAATTTAAAACAGAAGAATTTGGTAAAACACTGTCTAGCGGTTGAGGCTGTTATGGAAGAATTAGCAGGGCATTTTAATGAAGATGTAGACAAGTGGGGATTAGCCGGTTTATTACACGACATTGATTATGGTGAGACTGCTGATGACCCTGAAAGACATAGTATAGTTGGAGCAGAGATGTTAGAGAAACTGGGTTTAGACAATGAATTAGTCTATGCTGTAAAGGCCCATAATGGCATGCACGGTCTACCTAGAAAAAAGATGATAGACAAGGCTTTATATGCCAGTGACCCTTTGACAGGATTGATTGTTGCCTCTGCCTTAATACATCCAGACAAGAAGTTAAATTCAATTGATACTGAATTTGTTGTCAAACGTTATGGAGAGAAATCCTTTGCCAAGGGAGCAGATAGGGAAGTTATGGCATCTTGTAGTGAAATGAATATGGAGTTAGAGGAATTTGTAGCAATTGCCCTCTCAGCTATGCAGGGTATTTCAGATGAATTAGGTTTATAACAGTGCGTGGGTTTAAAGAAATTAATAACAAACCTAATAGCTGGTAATAATAGAATAGATAAATAATTTTTGAATTATTTATATCAAAGGTGTAGTTAATAAAATAAGTAGAAATAATTAGAGGTGAATTAATAATGAGTGCAAGAGACAGTATGATAGATTTCATGAAAAATAAGGTTTATCGACCGATGACTGAGAAAGAATTGATGAATGAATTTGATGTAGCTAGGGATCAACAGGATATAATGAGTAAGATGTTAAAGAATTTGGTAAAAGAGGGTATAGTATATAAAAATAGTAATGG